>CATMRP010000008.1 GCA_950073835.1 uncultured Alteromonadaceae bacterium | reverse complement strand
GGGCGGTCCATAACCCCACAAACAGAGCTTTGGTCCAGCTTTTACTTTTTTCGGCCATACTGACTACTTACCTAATTGACAAAACAATCTAATGTTATCGATTCAAAAAATTATCGCGAGTTAATTTTGTAATGAAATGTTATTGCCTCTATCGATGACGCTTCTTAGCTGTACCTGATGCAGCAGGTGAATCAGGACTTTCATCCAGCCATTGCTGAATCAATCTGGCAATGGCCCTGTGCTGCTTATCAGACAAAGTCATTAACAGGCGCCCCTGGCGTTGCCTGTAATTGACCTTGCGCTGACCCTTTTGCATTAACTCAGAAAAACGACTCATTGAATGAAAGAAAAAACGTTATCCCGCGGTCTTAATCGTACCTGGCATTATTGAGGTAAAGCGTAGTGAGCGCAATTATCCGTAAGTTAAATACTAAATTAAATGGGACGGCGACCTCTTTAAGCGGTATCCCCTTATTATTAACAAGGTTATACCTTGCCCCTGTTATGGCACAGGCAGGTTGGCAGAAACTGGCTAACTTTGACAGCACAGTGGAATGGTTTGGTGATCCGGACTATGGGCTAGGATTGCCAATGCCATTTTTACTGGCTGGCCTGGCTGCTTTGAGTGAGTTTATTGGGGCTGCGTTGTTAGTACTTGGTCTTGCTACGCGGTTAACCGCCATTCCTTTGATGGTAACCATGGTGGTAGCCATGGTCACTGTACATGGGCAACACGGATGGCCAGCCATTGCCGATGCTGGTAGCTGGCTGGCAGATGGCACATTGCTATTGAATGAGTCTGTCATGGCAGCACCCGAAAAACTGTCTGCCGCAAAGGCCATTCTCAACGAGCATGGTTACATAGACTGGCTGACGTCCAGCGGAAACTTTGTGATCCTAAACAACGGGATAGAGTTTGCAGCAACCTATTTTATTATGCTCATGGTGCTATTCTGCTTTGGTGGCGGGCGTTATGTAAGTGTTGATTATTATCTGGCGCGGCATTTTAATCGCCAATAAATTTTTATTCGGGGATTGCACTAAAACCACTTGCCAGTATGCTGGTCTTTTTGTGAAATAGCCCGTATCAGCACGGGTACACTAAATTATTTTGCCAGAAGGAGAGCACCATGGATGCACTGGAACTTGTTATCAATCGTCGCTCGCAGCCCCGACTTACCGCGCCGGCACCGGCTGGTGAGGCGTTAGAGAATATTAAACGCGCAGCATTACATGCACCTGATCACGCAGCGCTTAAACCATGGCGATTTATTGTGTGTGAGGGTAAGGGGCTCGATAAGCTCGGCGCATTGTTTGAGCAGTCCGCGATTGATAATGATAAAACGGAACGTGAAATTCAGCGCGCACCGCAATTACCCACTCGTGCACCGATGATCATTGTGATCACCACAGCCTATCAGGAACACGAAAAAGTGCCTCACATAGAACAGTTTGCCTCGGCCAGTTGTGCTGCTATGGCCATGCAAATGGCTGCGGTTGCCCAGGGCTTTCAGGGCATGTGGCGCACCGGCGAATATGCCCATTGCGAAATCGTAAAAGAAGGACTGGGTGTATCTGCCGACAACGAAATTGTTGGCTTCTTATATCTTGGTACGCCAGCCCAGGACGCCGCCCCTAAGCCAGCACTTGAACCGGAAGATTACTTTACTGTATTGGCATAACGGCCACTCTGGCCCTGATATTTACAGAGAAAAAGCGCCGCCTGTTGGCGGCGCATGGTAGATGGATGTGGTTAGCTATTGTCCTGGTCGTTAACGATGTTCATTACCCGTTGGCGAAGCGCTTCATCCTGACGCACCAACTGAGCGATAGTGGTATAGGTTTTTACCTCCAGGCCAGCTTGTTTTATTTCGTCAACCATCGCTTCACGTGCATTCGCTTGCAATTGTTGCTGTTTTTCGGTGGATTGCTCTTGTTGCAACTTAACCTCAAACTCTTTGGCGACATCTTGTACCGCATACATGGCAACGGTAAATTTTTCTAACGTTGAATCATCAAACTGTTGTTGTTCAACAGAAGTCTGAATTTGATTTATTGCTTTTTCGTTGTTCTGCACTTTCTGGGCTGCGTAAACCGAAGAAACGGCGCCGGTGGTAAGAGAAAGCGTTAAGGCAATGAGTTTTACAAGTCGTGTCATATATACACTCCAATTTGATGAATGACCCCATAACGGGGAATGTCATATTTTATAAAGCGAGTGCTATGCCAGGTTGTAAATTGCTCGATTAAACAATGGTTTATTTTTATTTTGTTGTTATTTTCTCAGCGCAGACTGGTTACGCGTTCTAAATGTGTCGCAATTTTTCACGGTGACAAGATGTTGGTAAGAAAAGTGACATGGTCGTAATGGACTCTCCGGGCACAGGTTTTAATAATCTGGCTGCGCTGGTGGCGGGTCACTTTTGTTGATAATTGCAGGTGCTAACAAGTTGCTCAAGCTAAGGCGGGCATTAAAATGTATTGAGCAATTGGCTCACCGGAGCTCTGATGATTGATAAAAAGTGTAACTGGTGCAGGTGATTAGCTGGTTATGGAGTATCACTCATATTGATGCCGGAAAACGCCTTTGGCGTCTCCGGCATCAGCAAACAGCGTATTATTTATTCAACGACGATAATTTTAATTGCGTCAGTAGCGCCGATGGTTTCCATGCGGTCACCGTGGGTCAGGATCACGATATCACCGTTCTCCACCAGGTTTTTCTCTTTCAGCAATGCGACGACATCTTTACGCAGCTCACCAGGTGCGCTGTCACGAGAGTCAAAGAAAACCGGCTTTACGCCACGATATAACGCCATCAGATTGAGCGTTTCTTCATGACGTGACATGGCAACAATAGGCAGGGTAGTGGTGATCCGCGACATTAATCGCGGCGTGCTGCCACTTTCTGTCAGGCCTACAATAGCTTTCACCCCTGGTAAGTGGTTAGCTGCATAAACCGCTGATAAGGCGATGGTCTCGTGCACTGAACCAAAGAGTTCGTCCATACGGTGCTTGGAGATTTTCACGCTTGGATGGGTTTCTGCGCCTTCACAAACGCGGGCCATGGCTTTTACCGTTTCAACCGGATAACTGCCCGCTGCTGTTTCTGCTGAGAGCATGACTGCATCGGTGCCGTCCAGTACGGCGTTAGCTACGTCCATCACCTCTGCACGGGTAGGCATTGGACTTTCAATCATCGACTCCATCATCTGGGTTGCCGTGATAACGACCTTGTTTAACTGGCGAGAGCGGGCGATCAGTTTTTTCTGAACACCCACCAATTCGGCATCACCAATTTCCACACCCAAATCGCCTCGCGCAACCATGACCGCATCAGATGCGCTGATAATGTCATCAATGGCTTCATCTGTGGCAACGGCCTCTGCACGTTCTACCTTGGCGCAGATTTTGGCTTTACAGCCAGCTGCTTCAGCCAGTTCACGAGCATAGTTCAAGTCCGCACCGCTGCGTGGGAAAGAGACCGCAAGGTAATCTACGCCAATTTCTGCGGCGGTAAGAATGTCACGCTTGTCTTTTTCAGTCAGTGCTTCAGCAGACAACCCGCCACCCAGGCGGTTAATACCTTTATTATTAGACAGCTTGCCGCCAACGGTTACTTTGGTCAGCACTTTACGGCCTTCAACGCCGGTCACTTCTAATTGAATACGGCCATCGTCGAGTAACAGGATATCGCCAGTACTAACGTCATCAGGCAGCGCTTTATAATCGATACCGACTTGTTGCTCATTACCTGCATCGCGGTCAAGTTCGGCATCCAGCACAAAGGGATCACCTTCCTTAAGGAAGACTTTGTCGTTAGCAAAGCGTGAAACCCGGATTTTTGGCCCTTGCAGATCGCCTAAAATCGCGACGTATTTACCCAGTTTGGCAGCGGCAGCGCGTACACGCTTGGCGCGCTCAATATGATCTTCGGCCTGGCCATGGGAAAAATTCATGCGTACTACGTTTGCGCCGGCGGCAATAATCGCTTCAATTTTTTCTTGCGTGTCTGTAGCAGGCCCTAAGGTAGCCAGGATTTTCGTTCTTCTAGTCATGTGTGTTATCGCTTGTTAATAGTTTAGTTGGGACAACCAGTGATTAAGTATAGCTGAAAATCTATTTCGTAATTTAATTACAAAATAGTAGACGAATTTGACCAAATTGTGAATGGTTGATTAAAGATTCTTTATATTGGTCGGAACAGCAGTGGCAATAAAAAGTAACACAAATGAGCCGCTAAGCCTTTATGAGCGCCCTGGCAAGGGCATTGAGAAGGGGGGAAGTATTATCAAAAAAATTAGCGCAACATAAAGAAGCGGGCAGCAAAATCCACCCGCCAGGATTGTTCAGGCTTCGTTGCCGCGTTTTTCGTAACGAGAGCCTCTCAGCGTATCTTTTACACGTTTAAGGTTTTCACGGAATTTATTGCCACGACGCAGGGTAAACCCGGTCGCCAGGACATCGATAAGCGTCAACTGGGCAATCCGTGACGCCATTGGCATATACATATCGGTATCTTCCGGAACTTCCAGCGATAACACATAGGTACACTCATTCGCCAGGGGGCTGTCAGCCGATGTAATGCCTACTACCGTAGCGTCATTGGCTTTGGCTATTTGGGCGATTTCTACCAGGCTCTTGGTGCGGCCGGTGTGTGAAAACAACATAACGACATCGCCTGAATTACAGTTCATACAGCTCATGCGCTGCATCAGAATATCTTCGAAATACACCACTGGTACATTAAAACGGAAAAACTTATTCAATGCATATGAGCGACAGATGCTGAGGCACCCAGGCCGAAGAATGAGATACGCTGTGCCTGGGTTAACAGGTCAACCACTCGGTTGACGGTGTTTACACACACCGACTGACGAGCCACTTCCAGCGACGCCATAGTCGATTCAAAGATCTTATTGGTATATTCGTCCGGGCCGTCGTTTTCGTCTACATGCCGGTTTACATAAGGCGTGCCGTTGGCCAGGCTTTGCGCCAGGTGAAGTTTAAAATCCGGAAAGCCCTTGGTGTCAAGACGGCGACAGAAACGGTTAACCGTTGGTTCGCTGACATCTGACATTTTAGCCAGAGTTGCTATACTGGAATGGATCGCCGACTGAGGATTCGCCAGTATCACTTCTGCCACCTTTCGCTCCGATTTACTGAACGCAGATTTGTGCTGTGTGATTTTTTCTAAAATATTCATATTATTTTCAATAACACTGAGTGTGAAAAGTGTGTTCTCCCAAGCGCTATACTACTGAATATGAAAGATCGTACAAGAAAAATGTAATTTATTAACATGATTTGCGGTATTTCATCTCGAAATTAAACTTCAGGATGATCAAATTCAAAAAATGGCGGTTATTGGCGAGGGCCTTTTAATTAATATTGTATGACCAATGGCAAAATGAATTAGCTTGATGACTGCAAAAATAGTGCACAACAGACTGATGCTCCAAACCAACCACAGTGTCATAGTTCGAAGTAACAAGGCGGGTAAATAAGCGGTTTCAGAGCCTTTTTATTGATTACTACTTTGGTTGTATTTAGACTAAACTTACACGATTAAGTCCGCGCTATGTATAGGTTAGGGTGAGAATCTGCGAGCAAAGATTTTTGTTAATTCAAATGCGAAACAAAAGTTGTAATTTTACTACATTTGTTGTTAACTATATGGCAACAAATTACCACGATGGCATGCTGTATGACAGCAGCCCACTGTATAAATTGAAATAAGGCCAAATTCATGGTGATGGATAGTTCTTTTGAAGCCTGCGATTTTGTGTTGTTCGGTACCAAAGGTGACCTTTCTCGACGCAAACTGTTGCCGTCTTTATACCAACTCGAAAAAGCAGGGTTGTTGCATCCGGATACAACGATCGTAGGTGTGGCTCGTCAGGAGCTGACCTCGGAAGATTACGTTGAAGAAGTTAAGAATGCGCTGGCTGAATTTGCCGGTGAAACGGTTTGCGAAGACACCTGGGGCAAATTTAAACAAAGGCTCGCGTATGCGCAAATCGACATGAAAGATATTGCCAGCTACGCAGCACTGGAGCCACATGTAAATCCGGATCGCACCATGGTTTGTTACCTGGCTACACCGCCAGCTATCTATGGTGACATCTGCCGCGGTTTGCACGGCTGTAATATTATCGATTCAAGCGTGCGCCTGGTGCTGGAGAAGCCCATCGGTCACGATTTGAAATCCTCGAAGGTCATCAACGAACAGGTGGCTGAATACTTCAACGAAACCCAGATTTACCGTATTGACCACTACCTGGGTAAAGAAACGGTACTTAACCTGATTGCACTGCGTTTCGCTAACTCTATCTTTACTACCAACTGGGATCACAACTGCATCGACCACGTGCAGATTTCAGTAGCGGAGTCGGTGGGCATTGAAGGCCGTTGGGGCTACTTCGACGATGCCGGTCAGATGCGTGACATGGTACAAAATCACTTGCTGCAAATTTTGTCACTGGTTGCCATGGAGCCGCCTGCGAACCTCAACGCCGACAGCATTCGTGACGAAAAATTAAAAGTACTTAAAGCCTTGCGCCCAATCAATGCCAGCAACGTTAATGACGTGACCGTACGCGGTCAGTACACCGCTGGTTTTGTTAAAGGCAAGGAAGTGCCGGGCTATCTTGAGGAAGATGACGCCAATACGGTAAGCAAAACCGAAACGTTTGTGGCGATCAAAGCCGAAATCGACAACTGGCGCTGGGCCGGTGTGCCGTTTTACCTGAGAACCGGTAAGCGCCTGCCTACTAAGGTATCTGAGGTGGTTATTTACTTTAAACGTCAGCCGCATAACCTGTTTACGGAAAGCTTCAGTGCATTACCACCTAACAAACTGGTTATTCGTCTGCAGCCAGATGAAGGTGTTGAAATCACCGTAATGAACAAGGTGCCGGGACTGACCAGTTCAGGCTCTATGGATCTGCAAAAATCCAAATTAAACCTGAGCTTCTCGGAAGAATTCTCTGACGACCGTATCCCGGACGCCTACGAGAAGCTGTTACTCGAAGTGATGCTTGGTAACCAGGCGCTGTTCGTACGTCGTGACGAAATTGAACAGGCGTGGACCTGGGTAGATTCAATACTGGCAGCATGGCGCACCAGTAATGAACCGCCAGAGCCTTATCAGGCAGGTACCTGGGGCCCGGTGGCTTCGATAGGATTGCTGGCGCGTGAAGACCGCAGCTGGTACGAAAGCAAAATCACAAAGAAAAAATAATTATGCCATTAACACAATCATTATATGAAAGTGCTGAGGCGCTGAACGAAGAGTTTGCAGCGGAGATTGCAGAAAAGCTTTCCCAGGGCGTTGCTCAGCGCGGCAGGGCAAGCCTGATGGTTAGCGGTGGTCGTACACCGCTGCCACTGTTTAAAGCATTAAGCGAAACCGATATCGACTGGGCCAGTGTGGATGTGTCACTGGTTGACGAACGATGGGTAAAAGAGAGCAGTGATGCCAGTAACACCCGCCTGGTTAAAGAAAACCTGCTGGTTGGTAAAGCCAGTGCGGCGCGCTTTATTGAAATGAAATCGGCTGAGGCTGACGCCACCGACGCAGCAGTGGCTTGCGAAAGCCGTTTGTCTGCCATGTCACAGCCATTTGATGTGCTGATCCTAGGGATGGGCGAAGACGGTCATACCGCTTCATTATTCCCGTGCTGTGAGCAACTTGAAGATGGTCTGGCCATGAACAGCGGCCGGGTGTGTATTGCCACGCAGCCGACTACGGCCCCGCATCAGCGTATGTCGCTGACGCTGCCAGCGATTGTCGCCAGCCGAAATATCTATCTACACCTGACCGGTGATAAGAAACGTCAGGTACTTGAAGACGCAGTTGCCAATGCCACGGCCACTGAAAAGCCAATTGTTGCTGTGATTAACGCAGCACAAGTGACCTTGAAATGGGCACCGTAGGAGTCAGTAATGAATACACAGGTAAACGAAGTCACGCAGCGCATTATTGAGCGCAGTAAAGCCAGCCGTCAGGCCTATCTGGCAAAAATCGAGCGCGCCCGAGGACAGGGTCCCCATCGTGGTGTGTTGTCTTGCGGTAACTTAGCGCACGGATTTGCTGCCTGTAACAGCAGTGATAAATCCGATCTGCGCAGCATGACGAAAGCCAATATCGCGATCGTCTCGTCGTACAACGATATGCTGTCAGCTCATCAGCCTTACGAAACCTATCCAAAAATTATCAAGGATGCGGTCAAGGAAGTGGGCAGTGTGGCTCAGTTTGCTGGCGGTGTGCCAGCCATGTGTGACGGTGTTACCCAGGGTAACCCAGGCATGGAACTGAGCCTGATGAGTCGCGACGTCATCGCCCAGTCGGCGGCAGTTGCTCTGTCTCACAACATGTTCGACGGTGCCATGATGCTGGGGATCTGTGACAAGATTGTCCCGGGGCTGCTAATCGGCTCGCTCAGCTTCGGTCACTTGCCAACGGTATTTGTACCAGCCGGTCCGATGCCAAGTGGCTTGCCAAATAAAGAGAAAGCCCGGGTTCGTCAGGCTTTTGCTGAAGGCAAGGTTGGCCGCGATAAGCTGCTCGAGGCAGAATCTCAGTCTTACCACTCAGCTGGTACCTGTACGTTTTATGGCACGGCAAACAGCAACCAGTTAGTGGTTGAAATGATGGGCCTGCATTTACCGGGATCGTCTTTTGTTAACCCGGGCACAGAATTACGTGATGCGTTAACCAAAGCGGCTTCTCGTCAGGTGACACGTCTGACTGCTCTGGGTGACAACTACACGCCAATTGGCCATATCGTTGACGAAAAAGCTATCGTTAACGGTATCGTAGCCTTGTTGGCTACTGGTGGTTCAACTAACCACACCATGCACCTTATTGCGGTAGCACGTGCTGCCGGCATCATCGTTACCTGGGATGATTTCTCCGAGCTTTCGAATGCGGTACCGCTGTTAACCCGTATTTATCCTAACGGTTCTGCGGACATCAACCACTTTGTGGCAGCTGGCGGCATGGCGTTGTTGTTCAAACAGTTACTCGATGCCGGACTTATCCATAACGATGTGAAAACCATCGTCGGTGACGGATTGGATTTGTACACCAAGGAACCAGCCCTCGAAGACGGCGAAGTGACCTGGCGTGATGGCCCGGTTAAATCCCACGACACTGAAGTATTTGCCAGTGTTGAAGCGCCCTTTAAGCCAGATGGTGGCCTGAATGTGCTGTCAGGTAACCTGGGCCGGGCAGTGATCAAGACCTCAGCACTGCGCAACCCGCATTGCACACTTAAAGCGCCAGCCGTGGTATTTGAAGATCAGTATCAACTGGATGCGGCGTTTAAATCTGGTGAACTGGACAAAGACTGCATTGTTGTTGTTCGGTTCCAGGGGCCTGCTGCGATTGGTATGCCGGAACTGCACCGTTTAACACCACCACTGGGTGTACTGCAGGACCGTGGCTACAACGTAGCGCTGGTGACCGATGGCCGTATGTCTGGTGCATCCGGTAAGGTACCTGCCGCTATCCATGTTACCCCGGAAGCCTTCTTAGGCGGCTTACTGGCAAAAGTGGAAACCGGCGACATCATTGAACTGGATACCAAAACCGGTTCACTGACCCTGCACGTTGACGAAGCAACACTGGCGCAACGTACTGCAGCGGTAGCCGATCTGACCATGCAGCATGAAGGCATGGGCCGTGAGTTATTTGGCGGTATGCGCGGCGTGATCTCCGGCGCAGAAGAAGGTGCCTGTACACTGTTTTACACGCAGGAGCAAAATGTATGAGCGCCTGGTTTGCCGCAGATGTAGGCGGCACGAACATTCGTGTTGCTACCATAACCGAAAGCGGCCTGAGCAATATTAAGAAGTATCTGTGTAACGACTTTGCCAGCATTGATGTTGCTCTGAAACAGTATTTTTCTGACACCGGTGAATCTTTCAGTGCAGGCTGTATCGCTATTGCCTGTCCGGTTACTGGTGACGAAGTAGCAATGACTAATCACAGCTGGACTTTTTCGCAGCGCGCGTTAAAGCAACAGCTTGAACTTCATGATTTGCATGTGATTAACGACTTTACCGCAGTGGCTCATTCACTGCCGGTACTGGGCGCAGAACAGCTTATCCAGATTGGCACCGGTCAATCGATTGATAAAGGAAACGTTGCCGTCTTTGGTGCCGGTACTGGCTTAGGCGTTGAGCACATGATGCACACTGCTGAAGGGTGGAAAACACTCGACGGTGAAGGTGGTCACGTGGATTTTGCGCCGGTTGATGAAACCGACATCGTCGTGTGGCGTCATTTGCAAAATGAACTCGACAGGGTATCTGCCGAAGATGTGTTATCTGGTCGCGGATTACTCAATATCTATCGTGCTCTGGCGTTGCATCAGGGCGTAGAGCCGGCAATAACCAATCCGGCTCAGGTGACCGAACAGGCATTAAATGGCCAGTGCGAAGTGTGTTTATCAGCGCTGACCCAGTTCTGTCGGATCATGGGTAGTTTCGCCGGTAACCTGGCACTGAATCTGGCCACAACCGGCGGCGTATTTATTGGTGGCGGTATTGCTACCCGCTTCACGGAGTTTCTGATCAACAGTGATTTCAGAGCCCGTTTCGAAGCCAAAGGACGCATGAAACATTACGTTAAAGATATTCCGACATACCTGATTAATGAGCCAGACCACGGTTTATTAGGCGCATCAGCGTATTTACAACAACAGATTGCGAGTTGATTTTATGACTAATTGGAAAAGTTCACCTGCAGACATCTTCGCCGCAGGCCCGGTAGTGCCGGTACTGGTTATTGAAGATGTGGAAAAAGCGGTGCCACTGGCTCATGCGCTGATGGCAGGTGGTATTAAAGTATTGGAAGTGACCTTACGCACTCCGGCCGCGCTGGATGTGATTAAGCGTATTGCAGATGAAGTTCCTGATGCGTTAATTGGCGCTGGCACTGTGACCAACGCGCAGCAGCTGAAACAGGTTGTTGAGGCAGGCGCTAAGTTTGCAATCAGTCCGGGTATGACAGATGACCTGTTAAAAGCGGGTCACGACTTCGAAATCCCACTGATTCCGGGTATTTCATCAACCTCTGATCTGATGAAAGCGAAAGATGCAGGCTACACCTACCTGAAGTTTTTCCCGGCTGAAGCGTCTGGTGGTGTTAAAGCCATTAAGTCTATCAGTGGGCCATTCCCTGAAACCGTATTTTGTCCCACTGGCGGTATCGGTCCAAACAACTACAACGATTACCTGGCGTTACCAAACGTACGCTGCGTAGGTGGTTCGTGGCTGGCACCGGATGATGCTATCAAGAACGGTGATTGGGACCGCATTACCGATCTGGCCAAAGAAGCGGTTGCTAACGCCAGTAAGTAATATCTTGCAGATAATATAAAAAGGGTACGTTCTTGGACGTACCCTTTTTTAATGCTTGTTTATAATCCTGGTTGGCGTCAGGGATGATTAAGCAATCACCTGAGTAAGCGTGTGGACATCGCCTGGTTTAAGGGTGGTACCGTTAGTCACTGCGGTTTCCACGCACAGCATTTGTTTATAACCGAAGGCGTCCATGTCACTCATCGAGGCGGCGGATTGCCAGGGATTCCACACTACAATGCTGTCGTGACCGGCTGAGCCAATGGTAATGTAAGGCGACTGATTGGCGACAATGGTTAATGTTTCTGGCGCCTCCTGATGGATGCGATCGGTTTCACCACTGAAAGTATACGGCGTAGGTGACGGTTTCACTGCCCAGTCTTCCAATTTATCTTTATATTCACCGGATAAGCCTTCCAGCGCCACGTCGGCGATTTTATTCACATCGAAATAAGTATGCAGGGCGCAATTGAGTGTAAAGGCCTGTTGTTCCTCCAGACTGGTGGTTTCCAGGCTGACGGTCAGCTCGCGGGCAATCTTTAGGCGTAACTTTACCGTGCATTCATAACTGAATCCCGGGCCTTTGGTGGTGGCCGGTGTCAGCACCATTTCTGAAGTGGTGCCGTCGCAGTTAAACTCACTGATGTCCCACATCTGGGTACGCAGAAAACCGTGCGAGGGGAGTTCGCCTTTCGCTTTACCATGAGCATCACTGAACCATGGCCAGCAAAGTGGGATCCCGCCGCGAATAGGGCGTTCACCATTAAGAACGGCAACCGGGCTAACCCATAAGCGGTCGCGGTTGTCATGGCTTGGAGTAAACGACAGCACATGTCCGCCAAACAGACTGATGCGACAACTCGCTGATGCGTTGGATACGGTAACGAAGCGATTACCGTCTTTTTCTTCTATCTGATACGTTTGGTCATTCATTCGTGATATCCCTTGACCTTGTTTGTTGGTCAGTTAAGTCGGTACTTAATGCCATTTATTGTTGTTGATTTCCGTGTCACCTCAACGTACTTCCTGCCGCGCTGTGGCACGGGTCATGAGCAGAACCAGATACGTCTGCACGTCATGCAAACCGCAACGCGCTGATATCAACTATTCTGAGGTGGCCCGGCATCGCTTATCTTGCCTGATAAATAAAAAAGGTGCGATAAAAATCGCACCTTTTTCGTCATCACCAGAAGGGATTACTTGCTGATGTGAGCAACCAGTTCAAGTACCTTGTTTGAATAACCCCATTCGTTGTCGTACCAGGATACAACTTTTACAAATGTGTCAGTCAGGGCAATACCTGCTGTCGCATCAAATACACTGGTGCGTGCATCGCCAACGAAGTCGTTAGAAACCACAGCATCTTCGGTGTAACCCAGAACGCCTTTCAGCTCGCCTTCAGAAGCGGCTTTCATGGCTTCACAGATAGCTTCGTAGCTGGTTGGCTTGGCCAGGTTTACCGTTAAGTCAACCACAGATACGTTAGGCGTAGGCACGCGGAACGCCATACCAGTCAGCTTACCGTTAAGAGCAGGGATAACTTTACCTACCGCTTTTGCTGCACCAGTTGATGAAGGAATGATGTTCTGACCCGCACCGCGGCCACCACGCCAATCTTTCTGAGATGGGCCATCAACCGTTTTCTGGGTTGCAGTGGTTGCGTGAACGGTAGTCATCAGACCGTCTACAATACCAAACTTGTCGTTCAGTACTTTGGCTACGGGTGCCAGACAGTTAGTGGTGCATGATGCATTAGAAACAATGCTCTCACCTGCGTAGCTATCGTGGTTTACACCCATAACAAACATCGGCGTGTCATCTTTTGAAGGTGCCGACATGACTACCTTCTTCGCGCCTGCTTCGATGTGCTTGCTGGCTGTTTCTTTAGTCAGGAATAATCCGGTAGATTCAACAACTACGTCGGCATCTATCTCTGACCAGTTTAACTGAGCCGGATCTCTTTCTGAGGTAACACGGATTTTCTTACCGTTAACGATCAAATGGCCGTTATCAACGCTTACGTCAGCGTCAAAGATGCCATGTGTTGAATCGTACTTTAACAGGTATGCAATGTAATCTGGGTCCAATAAATCATTAATACCAACTATTTCAATGTCTTGTCTGCTTTGTGCAGCACGCATCACGAGTCGTCCGATGCGGCCAAACCCATTGATCCCGACGCGAATTGTCATAACATGCCTCTATATCGTTAGTTAATAGATTGAAAAATAATTACGTAAAGTATGGATCAAAACTACACCCAAGGCAAAACTTTATGCTAATTTTGTTGCAAAATTACAGAAATGCCAATGCAAACGTATTCAATTTTACGTCTGAACATCTTCAACAATAATGTAGAGTATTGTTAAATGGCCTATGCCACCCGGTTTGCTTTTCAGGCAAACCTCACACACAGGAACAACTATGACTAATCAGGTTTTGCAAAAGCTTGTCGAAATGCGGGGCGTAGAAACCCAATACGTTGATGCATGGGGTAACCCAGCGACAATTTCCGAAACCAGTAAAGCGAAACTTCTTCAGGCTCTCGGATATGACATCAGTAACGAATCAGTGATAGCTGAACAGCTCGATACGGAGATCGCTACGGTATGGTCTCAACTGCTCGATCCGGTTTGCGTGCAGCGCACTGAAGACGAAAAACAAATTCGCCTGCGCTTGCCACTGGCTTCAGTCAATACGGAATACACCGTTAACATCGACCTCGAGGAAGGTGATAGTCATACCTTTACAGTTATACCAGTTGATCAAACTTTGCTCAATGTTGGCGTAGTTGATGACCTGGAATTTCATGAATACAGTATAGCACTTCCACAGGAACTGCCCTGCGGCTACCACAGTATCTCAGTATGTGAAGAACAAACCGTTATCGCTGACATGCGCTATATCCTAGCACCTGTTGCCTGTTATCAGCCCGAGGCTATTAAGGCAGGCAAAAAGTTGTGGGGCCTGAGTGTGCAACTGTATTGCCTGCGCAGCGAAAATAACTGGGGCATTGGTGACTTTTCTGATTTAGCCCAGTTGGTCACTAAAGCCGGCAAGCAGGGAGCAGGGTTTATTGGACTCAACCCTATTCATGCCCTGTATCCTTCAAACCCGGAAGCGTGCAGTCCATACGGTCCGTCGTCGCGACGCTGGCTGAATTTTCTGTACATCGATGTGACGGCATTACCCGAATATACCAGTGCTGCAGTCCAGGCGGTGGTGAACGCTGAGGATTTTCAGACTCGGCTCCAAACGGCGCGAAGCGTGGAGTATGTTGACTACAGCCTGGTGACCGAGCTTAAAATGGCTGCACTGAACAGCTTGTTTGATGAGTATTACAACGCATATCTGAAGAAAAACACCAAACAAAACCGTGAGTTTAAGGCCTTCATTCAGGCTGGTGGTGAAAGCCTTGAGATGCAGGCCACTTACGATGCTATGCAGGAATATCTGCAAAATGAGGGTAAAGACGCTTGGGGCTGGCCGGTATTCCCGGAAAACTGGCGCGATTTCCACAATGAAGCGGTGGCAAAGTTTGCCAAAAAGCATAAAAAACGCGTACAGTTTTATATGTTCCTGCAATGGCAGGCAGCAGAACAGCTCGAAAAAGCGAATCAGGCCGCTATTGCGGCGGGCATGCCTGTGGGGATCTATCGCGACCTGGCGGTGGGGGTAAGCGAGGGCAGTGCAGAAATCTGGGGCAACAAAGATCTTTACTGTACCGCTGCCAGTGTTGGGGCACCGCCGGATATCCTCGGCCCGCTCGGGCAAAACTGGGGCCTGCCACCCATGGATCCCGAGATCCTTTATCAACAGGCCTATCAGCCGATCATTGATTTGTTCACCAGCAATATGCAATCGTCCGGCGCTCTGCGAATTGACCATGCCATGGGGCTATTACGCCTGTGGTGGGTTTGTCAGGGTGATCACGCTAAAGAGGGCGGTTATGTGTACTATCCACTGGAGGATTTACTCGGCATTCTGGCGCTGGAAAGTCATCGTCATCAGGCAATGGTAATAGGTGAGGATTTGGGTACCGTACCAGAAGAAATTCGTCAGGTACTTGCGGATAACGGCGTGTACTCTTACCGGGTGTTCTTTTTTGAAAAGGCTGAAGACGGTGGTTTTTACTCACCGGCGCACTACCCGCAGCAGAGTATGTCGACCCTGACCACCCATGATATGCCAACCCTGATAGGCTACTGGCATTGCCTGGATTTAGAATTGGGTAAGCAATTAGGCTTGTATACCGACGACGATGTGCTACAAACCCTGTATGCATCCCGTCACGAAGATAAGCAGGAAATACTTAATTCGTTGCATGGTCATGGCCGGGCAGGGGACGAAGTGGGCAGAGATGTGAATGTCACGGGTATGAGCCGTGAACTCAACTTCGCCTTGCAGACGCATATGGCCTATGGCAGCAGTGCGTTGCTAAGCCTGCAACTGGAAGACTGGCTGCAAATGGATAAACCGGTCAATATTCCGGGCACGTTTATGGAGTATCCGAACTGGCGACGCAAGCTTTCACGCAACCTGGAGAGCATTTTCGCTGATGAGGATATTCAGTCGCTGGCCGCCGGTATAAATGCTGGCCGTCAGGAAGCCGGTCGTCAACACAACGACCGCTAGCAGGACAGGCAGTAAATGAATCGCAACGCCGCAGATGAAGTAGGAGTCAGGAATGCAATTTGAAGGTCAGTTAGCCCAGGCACAGTGCCAGCACCCATTCGCCGTGTTAGGCCCGCAATTTAATGGCACGAATACCTTTGTGCAGTACTGGCAACCCGGCGCGCTGGCGGTTGAGGTGGTCGACGCAGTGTCGGCTGAATCGCTCGGTACACTGGCATCGGTAAATGGTGACGGCCTGTTTAATGGCGTCATTGAGGGGCTTAGCAGCGCGTCTGCCTATCAGTTAAGGGTGACGACCGATGACGGTGAGTCGCTGGTCGCCGACCCGTATCAGTTTCAGGCCGAAGCCTATCATGCGGTGCATTTTATTGATCATGAGCCGCAAAACCTGTACCGCCAGGCAGGGGCACAACGTATTACCCTGGAGCGTGACGGATTCAACGCCGCGGCCGTAAGATTTGCGGTGTTCGCCCCGAATGCGTCGGCGGTATCGGTGATTGGCGACTTTAACGGTTGGGACGGGCGTTGCCATCCCATGCAAAAGACCGATATGGGTTACTGGGTGCTGGTTGTGCCCGGGCTTGCCGAAGGAGCGCGGTATAAGTATCAGGTGAAAGATGCCAATGGTCATCAGTTACCGCACAAAGCCGATCCGCTGGGCTTTTATGCCGAGCAATATCCTTCTCATGCGTCGCTGATTTACGACCACGAGCGCTATGAATGGCATGATGCACAGTGGCTCGAAAAAGCCGCGAAGCAGAACAAATACCAAACTCCAATGAGTGTTTATGAGGTGCATTTGGGCTCGTGGAAGCGACCGGGTAACCCCGATCAGCGCTATCTCAGTTATCGTGAACTGGCCGAAGAACTGGTCGCCTATGTTACTGAAATGGGCTACACCCATATTGAGCTGCTGCCGGTTTCGGAGTTTCCTTTTGACGGTTCCTGGGGGTACCAGCCGGTGGGCTTATTTGCGCCTACCAGTCGCTTTGGTTCGCCTGATGACTTTAAGTTTTTTGTTGATACCTGCCATCAGAACGATATTGGCGTTATTATCGACTGGGTACCGGCACACTTCCCGGAAGATGGGCACGGCCTGGCCCGGTTTGACGGTAGTCATGTTTACGAGTATGCCGATCCGCGCCGTGGCTGGCATCCTGACTGGAACTCCTGCATCTATGACTTTGGCAAGGATACGGTAAGACAGTTCCTGGTTGCTAATGCCCTGTACTGGCTTGAGCATTTCCATGTTGATGGTTTGCGCGTCGACGCGGTGGCCAGTATGTTGTACCTCGATTATTCACGGGAAGATGGCGAATGGATCCCCAATGTCCATGGCGGCAATGAAAATCTCGAGGCGATCAGCTTGTTGAAATGGATGAACGAGGAAGTGTATCGGCATTTTCCGCATGCAATGACCATTGCTGAGGAGTCCACCAGCTTTCCTAAAGTTTCACGGCCGGTCTTTGATGGCGGGCTGGGCTTTGGCTTTAAGTGGAACATGGGCTGGATGCATGACTCACTGCATTATATCAGCAAGGATCCGGCCTATCGTACTTACCACCACTCTGAAATGACCTTCAGCATGGTGTATGCCTTTGACGAGAATTTTGTGTTACCGATTTCCCATGATGAAGTCGTCCACGGTAAAGGCAGTCTAATTGGAAAAATGCCTGGCGACGAATGGCAGCAGGCGGCCAACCACCGCTGTTACACTGCGTTTATGTATGGTCACCCGGGCAAAAAACTCAATTTTATGGGTAACGAAATCGGCCAGAGCAGCGAATGGAATCACGATGCCTCGGTTGACTGGCGTCTGCTGGATTTTGATAAGCACCAGGGCATACAGCGTCTGTACCGTGACTTAAATCATCTGTACAAAGCTTTGCCAGCGCTACACCAGAGAGATCACGAGCCAGCCGGATTTGACTGGATTGACCTGCATAACCATGAACAAAGTGTGTTTTCTTTTGTACGTCATAGTTTAAATGGCACGCAGCAGGTTTATGTGATCAGCAACATGACGCCAACACCGCGGGAAAACTTCCGCCTTGGCGTGCAGCAACCGGGCGAATACCAACTGGTATTAAACACTGATGATAGCGTATATTGGGGGAGTGGCGCTGCAACACCTCAGCAGTGTGTGGCCGAGCCGGTACCATGGAATCATCAGCCTTACTCAATTAATGTGAACTTACCACCACTGGCAACATTATTTATTGTATTTAACGAGGAATGACTTTGAGCGGCGCGCGGAATTTTACCTCCAGGGAAGTAGATTTAGGCAGCCCTTTTCCACTAGGCGCTACGCCAACAGAGGAGGGGTGTAATTTTGCGGTGACCTGCACGGATGCAAGAGCGGTTATCCTGTGCCTGTTTCATGCTGACACCGAAGAAACCCTTGATGAAATTGTTATGCCGGCAAAATCCGGCGATGTATGGCACGCCCGCATCAAAGGCGTGGGCGAGGGCATGTTGTATGGTTACCGCGTAGACCGCGGCAGTGAAAGCCTGCACTATTCGCCCACCGATAAATTGCTGATCGACCCTTATGCCCGGCAGCTAAGCCGGCCCATGCACTGGAATGCCCGACAATACCAGGGCGACAGCCAGTTTATGGTGGCGAAAGGTGTGGTGGTCGCAGCGCCAGAGTCTGCATCGCGACCACCCAAGCCAGCCATTGAAAAACATCGCCGTATTCTTTACGAAGCCCATGTAAAAGGGCTCACGCAGCGCCATCCGGCTGTTCCGGCTGAGCAGCAGGGCAAATATCTCGGCGCCAGTCATCCGGCGGTACTCAGCCACCTGAAGTCGCTGGGTATTACCTCGGTGCAGTTTATGCCGTTAGCGTCATTTATGCCTGAGCCTTACATTACCGAAAAAGGGCTGACCAACTACTGGGGCTACAATCCGGTAAATTATTTTGCGCCCGAACCACGCTACGCTCACAGCGATCCGCTTAATGAGTGTAAAACCATGGTCGATGAATATCATAAGGCCGGGCTCGAAGTCATCGTTGATGTGGTATACAACCATACGGCTGAGGGCGGTAAAGATGGCCCGGTATTGTGCTTCAGGGGCATGTTCCCGCATCAGGCTTATCTGATGGAGCAAACCGCGAAAGGCGGACTGGTATACAGCAACCACTCTGGTTGTGGTAACACCGTGTACTCTGCTCACCCTATCATGACTACCCTTATCATGGATGCGTTGCGTTATTGGGTAAGCGACATTGGTGTTGATGGTTTCCGTTTTGATCTGGCCGCCTGTCTGGGACGCGACCCACAGCAATTCTCAGTATTTGCCGGCTTGCTTCGCGCTATCCATCAGGATCCGGTGTTAAAGTCTGCGGTATTGGTTGCTGAGCCCTGGGATATCGGTCCCGGTGGTTATCAGCTGGGTACTTTTGGTGCCCGCTGGCTGGAATGTAACGATAAATTCCGCGACTGTGTCAGAGCGTTCTGGCGCGGCGATAAAGGTACTACCGCTGACTTTGCTACGCGCCTGATGGGCTCAAGGGATGTCTTTCATAAAGGTTATCGCTCTATCAATACCTCGGTAAATAACGTGACCTACCACGATGGGTTTACGTTGCACGATCTGGTGAGCTATGCCGAACGACATAATGAAGCCAACGGCGAAGAAAATCGCGATGGTCATGGCCATAACCTGTCGGCCAATTACGGCGTGGAAGGGGAAACGCAGGATAAAGCAATTCTGGCCATGCGGGCTCAGCAAAAACGTAACCTGTTTGCCACCTTACTGTTTTCTCAGGGCACGCCGCATATTCTCGGTGGTGATGAGCTAAGTCGCTCCCAGCAGGGCAATAACAATGCTTATTGCCAGGATAACGAAATCAGTTGGTATGACTGGGAACTGGATAAGTACCGGCAGGATTTCCTGGCCTATTGCCAGCAGGTTATTGCCATTCGCCAGCAATCTGAACTGTTGAGCCGTATGTATCTGCGAGACGACGCTTATCAGTTGCATTCCAACGTCTCTGAAGTTAACTGGTATAAGCCTGATGGATCAGGCAAAGGGGATGACGACTGGCAGGCTGGCGGCAATAAAGCGTTTGCACTGGAAATCATTGGTCATCAGGAAGCCGGCGACAAATGTGAACACTGGCTGCTGTGTTTTAACGCCTGCGATCGGGATATTAAATTTAATACGCCGTTAAAATCGCCTAATGGCGGTTGGTCGCTGGTATTGGATACCCGTTACAGCCACCCGGCCAAGCAACCCGGCCTGCGTATCCAGCACCTGTTTTTACAGGCAGCGCATTCCTTTGCTTTGTTCAGGTATACCGACTTTCCTCGTTAGCTAAAAGGCCTGCGCGAAATTCGGGGTTGGTTGCCAAACACTGGTATACTCATCGTATCTGTTTAAACTGGCTGTCAGCCATCTGTGGATTGCTATTAAATAGCGATAATCGGCGGGTTGTGCTTTTCATTCTGTAAGTCGATGGTATTATTCCCACCCATCGAAGTGTAGAGGGTTTTTTGATGCAAAATAGTGGCAGTTCTCAGCCGAATAATTCATGTGATATTGGTGTCATTGGTTTAGGTGTTATGGGTAAAAACCTGGCCCTCAACCTGGCTGATCATGGTTATCAGGTAGCGTGTTTTGATTTAGACGCTAAACGAATTGATGCCATTGTTGCTCAGGACCGCAACGAAAATGGTGCAGATTCTACCCGGATCGTACCAGTGCATACCCTTGAAGCGCTGCGTAGTTCATTGGTTTCACCGGCCGTTATTTTACTTTCTATTCCAGCCGGTAAGCCGGTGGATATGGTGTGTGAACAACTTATTGCCGCGGGTATTGAAAGCGAAGATGTGATCATTGATACCGGCAACAGTTTGTGGAGTGATTCGGTAGAACGAGAACAACGCTTTGCTGATAAGTTCCTGTTCTTTACCACTGCCGTTTCCGGTGGTGAGGTAGGCGCCCGTTTTGGCCCTTCATTAATGCCTTCCGGCTCAGAAAAAGCCTGGGAGCGCGTTGGTCCGATGTTACGTGCTATTGCCGCCAAGGTTGACCCGGAAACCGGCAAGCCCATTGAGACAGCCACGCCGGGAGAGCCGGTTAAACATGGCGAACCCTGTGCTGCTTACATTGGTCCCAATGGCGCCGGCCATTACGTTAAAATGGTCCACAACGGTATTGAATATGCCGACATGCAGCTAATCTGTGAAGCTTATCAGATCATGCGTGTGGCGCTGGGCATGACGCCTGGTGAAATTGCCGCTGTTTTCCGTCGCTGGAATCAGGGGCCGCTGGACTCCTACTTAATTGAAATCAGTGCGGAAGTGCTCGACCAGCAGGATCCGGAAACACAGCAGCCGCTGGTGGATGTGATCCTCGACAAAGCGGGAATGAAAGGTACCGGTCTGTGGACGGCCGTAAGCGCGCTACAAACCGGCAGCCCGGCGCAAACTATCGCTCAGGCGGTATTCGCCCGCAGCCTGTCTGCGCTTAAAGCCGAACGGGTTGAGGCGGCTAAGGTGCTGGCCGGCCCTGAGGTGGCAGAGGTTAGCGAAGCTCAGCGCGAAGCAGTCATCAATCAGCTGGAACATGCGCTGTATTGCTCAAAAATCTGTGCTTACGCGCAGGGCTTCCAGCTTATGAACGCGGCGGCACAGGAGCAGGGCTGGACGCTGCACTTTGCTGAGATTGCCAAAATCTGGCGTGCGGGTTGTATTATTCGCGCGGTATTCCTGCAGTCAATTTCAAACGCTTTCGACCGCGATATCAATCTGCCTAACTTGCTGGTGGATCCGTTCTTTGCAGAACAAATCGCCACTTACCAGGCCGACTGGCGCGCTACTGTTGCCCTTAGCGCAGTGCAGGGCGTTGCCTGCCCGGCAATGATGTCGGCGCTAAGTTACTACGATTCTTACCGTACCGCGGTGTTACCGGCCAACCTGTTACAGGGCCAGCGGGATTTCTTTGGCGCTCACACTTTCTCGCGTACTGATAAACCGGCGGCAGAGAAATACCATATTGAGTGGAGTGATCCATCCCGTCCGCTGCAGCTTATCTAGTAGCAGTTTTGCAAGTACGAGGAGATAAGCATGGCTGACAACGATCAATGGCGCGATAAACTCACCGAAGAGGAATACCGGGTGACCCGCCTTGCCGGCACTGAGCGGCCATTCTCCGGTACCTTATTGTATGAGTCACGCAGCGGCAGCTATGTGTGTAAATGCTGTGGCGTAAAGCTGTTCGACGATACTAGTAAGTTTGAGTCGGGCTGTGGCTGGCCGTCGTTTTTCTCGCAAAGTAAAGACGACAACGTCGGTTATCGTTTTGACGAAAGTCATGGCATGCGCCGTACCGAAATTTACTGCAAAAACTGTGATGCTCACTTAGGGCATGTATTCAGTGATGGGCCGGCGCCTACCGGCCAGCGGTATTGCGTGAATTCTGTGAGTCTGGATTTCAATCCTGAGTAGTCTGATCTTTCTTCTCAGGAGGCAACAGTCCTTTAAGTCTGCCTCCTGAAAATATTCCTCGTTATTTCGTGGCGCAATAACCATTATTTGAAAAAAATTTAAGTTTTTTTCTGTAATTAAATTTCAAATTT
The DNA here is from genome assembly GCA_950073835.1 of uncultured Alteromonadaceae bacterium. Classification (GTDB taxonomy): domain Bacteria; phylum Pseudomonadota; class Gammaproteobacteria; order Enterobacterales; family Alteromonadaceae; genus Alteromonas. The sequence continues at coordinate 34,879 of CATMRP010000008.1, read as the reverse complement.
GCTGTCACAGACGATCAATTTTTAGCGCATGGGCGTCAAATTCCCGCGACTCGATAGCACCGGTAATATCGTCGGCGAGCCGGTCGAGAATGTCTACCGGCAGGCTGTACTGGCTACTTAATGCCACCAGCTGGCTGTTATCGATACTGTCGGCAAAATGATTGGTTACTTTGGTCCAGACATACGCCATACGGTAATTCTCAATGTCCATCGACAGCGTCATCAGCATACTGGTGATATGACCATCAATTTCCTGCTCTACGTTGCCATACTGACTCAGCGCCATAAAGAGGGCATCGCGGGCCGCCAGTGGGTCGTCGGCAATCAGAATACCGGCCAGGTCGATATAATACTTCGGTTCACTGAACACACCTTGTTTAGCTGCCGCCACAAAACGCGCTCTGGCGTCCTCATAGCCAAATCTAGACCATTGATAATACGAGATATAAGGGTCCGGAGAGTTTTTGGTTTGCCATTGCAGTTGCTTTAATGCTTTGTTGATCGAAACCGTGGCTTCTTTACGGGCAAATTCCTTATCGCGGTATTTGATGTACTCAATTTGCGATGCTTTGGCAATGCAGGACTCGTAGTTCTCGTAATTAACCAGTAGTGCGTACTTGGGCCGATCACTGTCATCATCTTTAAAATTAAAGCGGTGACGGATAATTTCTGAACGTTCGGCCCGGCACCAGCCATCGGTATTTAAATCGGCACAAAAATGCGGGTAATCCTCACAAATAGTTTTAATGCTCGGCGCAAATAAATCACCACAAGCGCCAATAAACAGTGCAGAAGTAAGATAAACAACACCCCTCAAAAGTGTGGAAAAATTACTTAATAAATCCCTCTGCTTTATTGTTTTTATCGATTTTCTGAAACTTTTCAACAATTTGGAGTTACCTCTTTGATTATTTAGAATACCTGCCGACGGGAATAAGCGATGAGAGTGTTCTGACGTACAACCACATATTCCTGTACATATCGTCAATTTTATACATGATTTATTTGATGAAGGCACTAGTATGAACCAACCCTTTGAGCAAGAATTGCAATCCAGCTGGCAGGAGCGCCAGGAATACGCAGAAATGATGTTACCGATTATCGGTAAATTATACCGTAACAAGTCTATCGAAATCTCTGTGTACGGTCGCACACTGTTAAATGCCAGTGCGATTGATGTAATCAAAGCTCATCGTAAAGTCCGTCTGCACGAAGGCATTAAACTGCGCCTGCGCGAGAGCTACCCCATTTTAGAAGCTATCAACTCCATGCAACTGGCACCGGCCCAGATTGATATTGGTAAACTGGCCTTCGATTTTCATTATGGCAGTGCCGTCGACAAAACCGACCTGAACGCCTATCTGAAGGATAAGTTAGCAGACGTGGTCGATAAATCAGATGATCATGAACCACAGGACGTTGTGCTGTATGGTTTCGGCCGTATCGGCCGGTTACTGGCCCGCCTGATGATTGAGCGCCAGGGGCAGAACAATAAGCTGCGACTGCGCGCAATTGTTGTGCGTGGTGGTCGTGACGGCGATCTGGAAAAACGTGCCAGTCTGCTCCGTCGGGACTCGGTGCATGGGCCGTTTAACGGCAGTATCACAATCGACCACGAGCGTAACGCGCTGAAAGCTAACGGCTCCTATATTCAGGTGATTTACGCTAACAGCCCGGACGAAATTGATTACACCGCGTATGGTATTAACAACGCACTGGTTATTGATAACACCGGTATCTGGCGTGATCGCGATGGTCTGGGCCTGCATCTTAAAGCCAAGGGCACCTCTAAAGCCCTGCTGACTGCACCGGGTAAAGGCGATATTAAAAATATCGTGTACGGCGTGAATAACAGCGACATTACTGAGTCTGATACGATTGTGTCGGCGGCAAGTTGTACCACCAACGCTATCACACCAGTCCTTAAAGCACTGGATGAAGAGTACGGTATTGTTAACGGTCACGTAGAGACGGTGCACTCTTACACCAACGACCAGAACCTGATTGATAACTACCATAAAGGCGAGCGCCGCGGCCGTAGTGCACCGCTGAACATGGTTATTACCGAGACCGGTGCCGCCAAGGCCGTAGCCAAGGCGTATCCTAAACTGGCCGGTAAACTAACCGGTAACGCAATTCGGGTACCTACACCTAACGTATCAATGGCCATTCTGAACCTGAATCTGAATAAAACCACCGACAAAGTGGCAGTGAATGAGTTCCTGCGCGATACGGCATTGTTCTCATCATTGCAGCATCAGATTGATTACACGGCCTCTACTGAGGTGGTTTCTACCGATATGGTTGGCACCCGTGCAGCGTCGGTGATCGATTCCCAGGCGACAATCGTCGCGGATAACCGCTTAACCTTGTATGTGTGGTATGACAACGAATTTGGTTACAGCTGCCAGGTAATGCGGGTGGCAATGGATATGGCCGGTATCACCGTGCCAACACTGCCAGCTTAAGCCGCAATTGTACAAGCTTTAAACGGCACCTTTACGGGTGCCTTTTTTTTATCGTCCGCCTAACTGACTAATAGTTGGCCAGAATCCACAAAAATCCGCTTTTCACCGTTTAAGTGCATAGTATTGTTAAACTCGTCTGTGTTAAATTAACGCCATTGGCACACCTAAAATAAAACAGATAACTATAACGACAGATGCAGATTTCCAGCCTATTTGACAGCGGTAACATCCGCGTAATCCGTGCCGAGCAACCTGATGACATCATGCTCGCAATCAATAAAGACAATCAATCCGATTTTTATCAGTGGTTTCACTTTCGCCTGACCGGTGAAGTAAACCAACTGCATACCCTGCATATCAGCGATCTGGCTTCTTCAGCTTATCCAAAAGGCTGGGAAGGCTACAATGTGCTGGCCTCCTACGACCGTCAGACCTGGTTTCGGGTCGACAGCGAATTTAACGGCGATATTCTGACCTTCAGCATTGCGCTGGAGCAGCCGCAGGTTTATTTTGCTTACTTTATCCCGTATAGCTACGAGCGCCATCTCGACCTGTTAGCCGACGCGCAATGTTCGCCACTGTGTGAGCTTAAATACCTCGGCGATACGCTGGACGGCCGCGATATGTCGTTACTGGTAATTGGCGAACCAGACGAAGACAAGCGTAATATCTGGATAACTGCGCGCCAACATCCGGGTGAAAGTATGGCCGAGTGGTGTGCCGAAGGCATTATTGCCCGCTTACTGGATGAACAGGATGGATTAAGCCGGGCATTACTGGAAAAAGCAGTATTTTATATCGTGCCTAATATGAATCCCGACGGCAGTGCCCGCGGTCATCTGCGCACTAACGCGGTGGGCGCAAACCTTAACCGCGAATGGAAAACTCCCACGCTTGAACGCAGCCCGGAAGTTTACTATGTGTTGAATGCCATGCATGAAGTCGGCGTCGACATGTACTTAGACCTGCATGGCGACGAAGCACTGCCGTACAACTTTGTAGCAGGTAGTGAAGGGATCCCGGCTTACAACGATAAACTCAAAGCGCTGGAAAATCAGTTTAAGGATGCTTTGCTGATGGCCACGCCTGAGTTTCAGGATGAGTTTGGCTATGCCAAAGACGAACCCGGACAAGCTGATCTGACTATTGCGTCTAATGCAGTGGGTCAGGCCTTTGAGTGTCTGGCCTATACGATAGAAATGCCTTTTAAAGATAATAATAATTTACCTGATCCATTATTCGGCTGGTCTGTGCAACGCTGCCAGCAGTTTGGTGAAGATATCCTGGTAGCCGCATACAATGTGGTTGGCAGTTTAAGGACATAACAACAATAAACATTAACAACAAGGGGAAACTGGTTTGGAAGGCTTGTTTAATTTTTTAACGTCGCTTGACGGGATGCTCGGGGGAGCCGACTGGTTTCCCTTTGTACTGTTAGGCGTAGGTCTGTTTTTTACGATTTATCTCAAATTTCCGCAAATTCGTTTTTTTAAGCATGCGTGGAAAGTGGTTACCGGCAAGTACGATCATAACGACGATCCGGGCGATACCACGCACTTTCGGGCGCTGACCACCGCGTTATCCGGCACCGTCGGTACAGGTAACATCAGTGGTGTGGCATTTGCTATTTTCCTCGGTGGTCCGGCGGCATTGTTCTGGATGTGGGCAACGGCATTTTTAGGTATGACAACCAAATTTGTTGAAGTCACGCTGTCACACAAATACCGGGTGAAAACCGAAGATGGCACCATGGCTGGTGGCCCAATGTATTTTATGGACCGTGGCTTGAATATGAAATGGCTGGCGGTTGCATTTGCCATCGCCACGGTTATATCGTCTTTTGGTACCGGTAACCTGCCACAGAGTAACGGTATTGCCACCAGTATCGAAACCACCTTTGGTTTTGAGCCCTGGATCGTCGGTAGCATACTGGGTATTTTACTGGCACTGGTTATTCTTGGTGGCATCCAGCGGATTGCGGCGTTTACTGCGCGGGTTGTGCCCTTTATGGCGGTGGTCTATCTGATTGGTGCGCTGGCGGTAATTTTTGCCAACATTGAAAATGTAGCGCCATCTTTTGCGGCGGTGATCAGCGATGCCTTTACCGGTTCAGCGGCAGCAGGGGGATTCCTTGGTGCGTCACTGGCTTATGCATTTAACCGCGGGGTTAACCGGGGATTATTCTCTAACGAAGCCGGTCAGGGTTCAGCACCTATCGCTCACGCGGCGGCCAAAACCAAAGAGCCTGCTTCGGAAGGCATGGTGTCACTGCTTGAGCCGTTTATCGATACCATTATCATTTGTACTATTACCGGTCTGGTGATTTTGTCATCGGGTGTGTGGAAAGAAAAACACGAAAACGTATTTGACCGTTCAGACATGGTGTTTGTGGCCGGTGAGTATAGCGACACAGTGGAAACCGATAAGTCAGAACTTTACGGTTTCTTAAACAGTGTTGATGGCAACGAAGTTGAAAGTTATACCGGTGCTATTACCGTGGTTAATGGTTCTGCTGTCACCGGAGGCTTCACGCTCATAAACGCTCGTTCGGTAGCTGAGGATGTGCAGTATCTGGTGGGGAGCGAAGATCCTTTTTCTGGTACCCTGCAAATTAAAGAGGGTAAGCCGCTTAAAGAAAACCTGATTATTCAGGGTAAGTCTCTGGTTCACTCAGCCTCGCTGACAACCATTGCCTTTACCCGTGGCTGGTTTGGTGATTTTGGCCAGTACATTGTCTCGATTGGTTTGCTGTTGTTTGCCTTCTCAACCGCCATCGCCTGGTCTTACTACGGTGACCGTGCCATGACCTATTTGTTAGGGCCACGTTCAATCATGCCGTACCGGGTTATTTATGTGGCCGGGTTTGTTTGGGCCTCATTCTCTGATACAACCCTGGTATGGGCACTTTCTGCGGTGGCTATAGTGGTAATGACCCTGCCTAACCTGTTCGGTATAGTATTACTGAGTAAAGAGATGAAAGCGACTGTCGATGATTACTGGCAGCGTGTAAAAGAGAACGAAAAGTAAAAGTAAACCAGAGCCGGTTTCTGTCAGTAAAAACACTGATGCCGGCAGTGTTTTTTAAAAGCCAGGGCTAACTCCTGGCTTTTTGATATGGTGTTGTACTGTCTGTTGAATCCTGTGCGCAGCGAGGTCTTTTGCGGGCGCCTGTCAGCAACCACAGTGTGTCACCCGGAAATAACGATTAGAGGAGATAGAATGGCGTTAATTGATTGTCCGTCGTGTGGTAAGAAGATGTCAGATAAAGCCAAGACTTGCCCTAACTGCGATTTCTCTTATGGTGAAGCCTCGGTTGAGGATATTGAACGCAAAGAGAATATGAAACGGTTTAAGAAGATGCACAGCATCCAAAACCAGTCGATGCTCGCGATGCTGTTATTTATAGGTGGTTTCGGCTTTATGTACTGGGGTGGTGTTGCGCCAGGCGACACCCAGCATTCTGCAGCCCTGATGGCCTGTGTTATCGGTTTCTTATGGTATGGCATTAATCGCGTGCGAATTGTGCTTTTAAAACGGTCGAGTAAATGAATGTAGAACAACTTCTCGCTGCCATGACGCCAGACGTTTACGAGCGTTTGCGTCAGGCTGTCGAAACGGGTAAATGGCCTGACGGCAAGGTGCTGTCTGACGAACAAAAAGAAAACTGTCTGCAGGCGGTATTGTTGTACCAGGCCAGAGTCGCTCAATCCAACGAACATATGACCGTTGGTGAAAGTGGCGAAATTATCCACAAGAGCAAAAGTGAGCTGCGTCGCGAATTACGCGAAAGCCAGTCTAATGAACAATCCATTGCGCGGTTTAAACAGGATGATATTTAGTCGATTTTTTTCGCCTTCCCATAGTAGTAATGATCCGGACACAAGAATTAAAGCCATTGAAAAATTATCGCCAGATTCGCCTAACGAAAGACGCATCCTGCATGAATTAGCCTTTAATGACTCGGCCGCGGCAGTTAGCCTGGCGGCTCTGGAAAAGCTCAACTCGTTTGCCCTGTGGCTGAAAATGTCGCAGATTGCCAAAGAGCCGCGGTTAGTTACCGCCGTACAGGCCAGGGTCGAATGCGCCCTGATTGATGGTAATGCTGAGATCAGTCAGCAAGAAATCAAGGAGTACCTGTTAAAATCTGCCCCGGCGGAACAGGTGATTAAATGTCTGCCGCTGATGACCGAATTACATCAGGATAAAACCTTTTGCCTGGATATCCTCAACAAGTTCGGGCGCAGCAGTTTTACCCAACAGTTGTTTTCAGCCACTCCCGAATCGGCGCTAAAACTCGTTATCATCGATAACAGTCAGGATTCCGATTTGTTGCAAAAGCTGCTGCGTAAGGCAACCGATGTAACGTTGCAACAGGCGTTATCAGAGCGCCTCAACTATTTGCAGGAACTGGCACAAAAACCGGTTCGATTGGGTCGGGAAGTGACCCTGGTGCTATCGAAATTGCTGGCGTTACTGGATAAATCGGATTTCGAGCAAATTAGTGCTGACCAGATCTCGCTTAACGAGGACTATCAGGTTCTTAAAGCCGATTTTGGCTGCCTGGATGACGAAGCACGGCAGGAATATGAAGCCAAACTCGCGTCCCTCAACGAACGCGTTTCAGCTTTATTAGCCCGTCTTAAACCGGAGTTTGAAGCTCAACAGCGCGCCGCCGCCCAAAAAGAAGCTCAACAGGTCTGTAGTGCAACTGTGGCAGAAGTCAAACGACTGCATAAGCAACTGCAGGGCGAGCAAATACTCAGTCTGACTCTGGGTGAAGTAACGGTGTTTCAACAGGCGGTTGAAAAAGCGGAAAACGCGTTGGCGGCATTACAAGAGTACGCTGAGCCAACGGAAGAAATTGAAAGTATGCTGGAGAGTTACCGGCACATTTGGGATCGACTGCCGGATTTACAGCGTCAGGTAGCGGCCCTGCAAACACAGTTACATACCTGGCAGCAGTGGTTGTTGGATGACAACGTTAGCTGGCAGCTCGACGAGATTAAAACCAGCTGGCGTGAACAAACTGCTTCAATGGCCGTAGTACCGGCATTTTTACGTTCCCAATGGCAAACGCTAGTAGAACAATTAAAAGTCCGCGAACAACAGCGCCAGTCCAGTCAGCAGCGCCACCTTAAGCACTGTCGCAAGCACATTAACATCATCAATAACATGGTAGAGCAGGGCAAATACCGGGCTGCCATGGCGCGCTTCCAGCAGCTTGAAAAAGATTATCAGAGCCTGCCGTCTGATACCCAGGCTATGCTGGAAAAACGTTTCGAGCAAACCCGCGATCAAATTGCCCGGTTGGAAGGCTGGCAGATTTATCTGGCGGCACCGCGTAAGCCGGAACTTATTGAACAGGCCGAAGCGCTGCTGCAGGAAAGTCAGAATGATATGCCGGGCAGGGCACGTTCAATCAAATACCTCAGGCAGCAGTGGCAGAGTCTGGGTGAGTCAAATACGGTAGAAGATCAGGCCTTAAATACTCGCTTTGACGAACTGCTGGAAAAGGCGTTTGAGCCGTGCCGCCGCTATTACGCCGAACTGGAGTTACAAAACGACAAGGCGGCCGCCGAGCGTCAGCAATTGATTGAGCAGATGCTAGTACTAGCCGCCCAATCAGATGAGCCGGCGCAGCAGTTTCAGCAGTTTGAGGCCCTCAAAAAACAGTGGCAGCAGGCCGGACAAACCGACAGCGAGCGTTACCGCCAGTTACGCGAAACCTGGGACCAGGCTTGCAGCGCAGTTACCGAGGTGATTGCCCCTTGGTTACAGCAAAACCGTCAGGCCAAGCAGGCACTTATTGATGAGGTTAACGCCCTGAATGAGCTCGACGACGTTCATCAGGCCAGAACACAGGCCAAGGCCTTGCAGGCCCGGTGGAAAACCATCGGCCCGGCGGGTAAGCGCTTTGAATCGAAACTGTGGTTTGCGTTTAAGGCCGCTAATGACAATCTGTTTAACCGGGCTAAGTCGGTGCAGGCCGAACAGAAAGCTGCACAATCGCAAGCCGCTAGTCAGTGGCGTGAACAATTGCAGCGGGTTCAGCAGGCCCTGCAGAGCGAGCAAACATCCCCCGGTGATATTCAGCAAATGCTGGATGAGTGCCAGTTGGCGTTAAAAGAGGTGAACGACAGCAAGCTTCAAAAAACACTGACAAAAGAGCTGGTCGCGGCACAGGCAACCCTTGATGCAGCGGTTGAACAACAGCTCAACGAAGCCTTTGCCAGTGCGACAGAACAAATGCTGGAACAGGTGCTTACCGCTAAACAGCCCGCTTCGGCACTGCAAACCGAGTATCCGGCATTACCGTCTTTGTGGTTTAAAGGCAATGGCCTCGCCGAATCCCAGGACTGGCTGAAAACTTTGCTCACCTTAGAGGTATTGGCGCAACTGGACTCACCAGAAGCGGATGGCTCGCTGCGCTCAACGGTGCAACTACAACTGATGCAGGCCAAGCTCAACGGCGAGGCACTGCCATCGGCTTATCCTTTGATTGGCGAGTTGCTGGCCAGCCAGGCTGTGCTGGCTGAACTCGACACCCTGCCTTTCCGGCGACGGTTATTTGCTGTCTGTGTGCATTTTGGCTTACCCGGAGAAGCGTAAGTAGTGAAAAACAGTGTTGAATATAAATTTCCCTCGCAGCCGCTGGCTTACCGGTTTTTAAACACGGTGAAGCACTTTGACGCTGAACAACTGGTGGTGAAATACGGCCAGACAAATCATCATGTAAAGGTGAGCTACCGGATTAAAACGGAAGGTTTTGATTCGACCTTAGGTGAGCTAGACGATTTGGCAAGTCAGATGGATGGCGAGGAAGTCTGATACAAGCAGGCAGGTCTGAGTTAATCAGGCCTGCCTGAGTGAGTTAATCGGCGCTGAAGTCCACCTCATAGCCAGCATATTTACGAATATTAATTACCCGGTCACCGTCCAGCATCCAGTACTGGCCTTTGATACCGGTTAATACGCCGCTGAATTCCGGCGTTTTATCCAGATTTATGGATTTAATCTTTACCGGGTACTCGTCAACCGGGTAGCCAATTTCATGACTTACATCATCCACCGTAGTCACCGCCTGTATGCCTTTATCGGCGGTAATCTGAGCTAAATCATCGGTCAGTTTTTCGAGCATCTGATGTTTCAGGGCAATCAGATCCTGCTGCTCAGGCTGCCCTTTAAGCATGGTCCGCCAGTTAGTTTTATCACCAATATACTGCGTACATAGCTGTTCAACCTTACCGCTGGTCAGGCGATCGGGGACTCTTAACATAACGGTTGCCTGGCTGGCACCCTGATCAATCCAGCGGCTGGAAATGCCGTCGGTGACATGGCGGGTAATGCCCACTTTCAGGTTGCCGGTATTGGCCAGATAAACAAAATGGTCGGAAAAACAGTTCTCTTCTCCCCACTCAGGCTCGCGGCAGGTGCCTTCATGGTAATGGCACTTTTCGGGTTTAATAATACAGGTGTCGCACTGGGCCAGTGAGATCACGCAGGGGTAACAATAGCCCTGATTAAAACTTTTTTTGGTTTTACGCTGGCAGTGGGTGCAATAAATATTGCCGGTGTGCGCCACGCTGACTGATTTCCCGATCAGTGGGTTCATAGCCACCGAATTATCGCCTACCGGCAATTCATAGTGGGCTACGTGCTCGGCATCGGTGCTGACGCGCATCTTTCTGAGAGTTCCTGAATACTGCATGTTTGTGTGTTCCTGTTAATTACTCAGTTCACCCTGCAAGCTCTGGCCAAGCTGGCGTTTAAGCTCGTCGAATGACAGTGACTGGCTGAGCAGGTAATGTAATTTTGCTAACGTGGCCTCCGGTGTCATGTCAAAGCCGGAAACTACCCCGGCCTGAGACAGGCCGTGACCGGTTTTATAACCGCCCATATTCACCCGGCCCTTAAAGCATTGGGTGCAGTTAACCACCACGATTTCTCGTGCTGCGGCGGTTTCCAGCTGGGTTAGCAGTTGTTTGTTCTGAGGCGCGTTACCCACGCCATAGCTGAGCAAGATGAGCGCGTTAACCGGTTGTTGTAGGGTATTCTCGATCACCATAGGCGAGATCCCGGGATACAGACTCACCAAACCAATGGGCTGGGCGGTCACCTTGCTCACTTTCAGTTCGCTGTGGTCGGGTTCGGCAATCTTACCAGCCTTAACCCGAATATTAATTCCCGCTTCTAGCAGAGGCGGGAAGTTGGGAGAGTCGAAAGCATCGAAGCCATCTGCATCTACCTTGCGGCTGCGGTTACCGCGAAACAGCTTGTTATTAAAAAACAGGCTGACTTCAGCAATGGGGTAATTGGCGGCAATATACAGTGCATTTAATAAATTCACCTGACCATCAGAGCGCAGTTCCGCCAACGGAATTTGCGAGCCGGTCACAATCACCGGTTTACTCAGGCCCTGTAACATAAAACTCAGTGCCGAGGCGGTATACGCCATGGTGTCGGTGCCGTGGAGGATAATAAAGCCATCAAATTTGTGATAATTCGCTGCGATATCATCGGCGATAAATTGCCAGTTAGCCGGACTCATATCTGATGAGTCCATTAGCTCGTCATATTCACGCAGCGTGAACTGTGGCATTTCCGGACGATGAAATTCCGGCATTGAGGCCAGAGTTTTGGCCAGGAAGCCGGCTGCTGGCACATAGCCCTGAGAAGAAGGCTGCATACCGATGGTACCGCCGGTATAGGCAATGTAAATCTGTTTACGCATGGTTTTACCATAAACTGCTGTCATTGGCGTGATTGTAACAAGGGATTGCTGGTTGGCTAAATGCTTAATGTTGCTATTAGTCAATTGATGAGTTCACAATGTCGAAAAGTTAACTGATAATACAAGCAATTTTTACATTAATGACAGGGAAAAGAATGAATAATAAGGGATCGTTGGTGTGTGTCGGGCCTGGCATGATTCTCGGGGCACATATGACCGAGCGCTGTAAAAATCATATCCAACAGGCCGATGTGGTGTTTACCAGCTGTCATCCGGTTATTGAGAAATGGCTGGCGACTTTCAACCCCCGTACCTATTCGTTACAGCATTTGTATGCCGACAATAAGGATCGTCGCAATACCTACTGTCAGATGCAGGACGCCTTGCTCGAAGAGGTCCGTAACAATAAAAAAGTCGTTGGTGTTTTTTACGGTCACCCGGGGGTGTTTGCCCAGGTGCCTCACTACAGTATTCGACAGGCTCAAGAAGAAGGATACCAGGCGTGGATGGAGCCGGGTATATCAGCCGATGCCTGTTTGTACGCAGATATGGGCATCGATCCAGGAGCTTATGGCTGCCAGCAGTTTGAGGCAAGTCAATTTATGTTTTATCAACGTCAGCTCGACCCCAGTGCCTATGTTATATTGTGGCAGTTGGGTCATGCTGGTGACTTATCTCTCACGCCGCGTCTGACCGGCGCGCCGGAAAGACAGGTTCTGGTCGATATGTTGCATGAGTATTATGCGCCATCACATAAGGTAGCGATATATGAGTCGCCTTTTTTGCCCACTCAGCAACCGCGGATCATCTGGCAACGCCTGGATGAATTGCCAGAGGCGGATATTTCGTTAATTTCGACGCTGGTGATCCCACCCGGAAGGCGCTTAATCCCGAATGATGAAATTGTCACACGATTAAAGTCGATTTATGCGGCGACGCATGATAAAAATACAAATAAAGCATCAGGCTTATAATAAGGAGCAATCTATGGGTGCAATCTCTCTGTTAGAAAAATTAGGTACTGACCCGAGCCAGAATATTGATGATTTAACGCCAGCAGAGCGTGCTGAGTTGGAGCAGTATTTAGCCACCTTAGCGCAGGAAAAAAACAATCCCACACTTTCTATTAATGAGCCGACCGACCCGGATGATGACGATAACGTTCCATCCGAAGAACCACCTAAAGACGCTTAAACTGATTTTAATAACGGTAGGGTAAGAACAGTACAGATGCGTCGATTTATTTGGTTCGGTTTTCTTCTGTGCGTGAGTTGGCCTGTATTGAGTTCAGAGCATATTGATAAGCTACGGCATATCGATAATGTCCGTTTGTCCGATCACCAAACGGCCAAAGCCGAACTGGCGAGTATTCCTATGGCGTCTCTGGATAGCGATGAAGTGCACTACTACCGCTATCTGCAATGTTTAATCTTAACCGTTGATAGTGAACTCACCGATATTATTGCCCGTTACGATAGCTTGCTGGAGGAGCCCGTACAGCCGGAGTTACGGATCCGCGTGCTGGGCTCGCTGATTAACCTACTTGGCGTAAAGCGCGACTGGAAAAATGGCCTACAGCGGGTTGAAGAATTGTTAGCTTTATTGCAGGAAATCCAGGATTCTACCTACAAGCCGGATGCTTATCTGAACCTTGCCCACTTTCACCTGAACATCGGCCAACCTGAAACCGCATTGCACTTTGCCGAAAGAGCGTTCTCCAGTGAAACGCTGATGCCACGCATTCGCTGCGGTTTGCATCTGGTGGTTATTTCAACCAAAGCCAAATTACAACTGGATAACCTTGACCTGGCTGAGTTCTCGGAAGCAGACCGGGTGTGTAACAACGCCAATCAGAATTACACCATTGTTAATATCAACATCTGGAAAGCCAAGTGGCTGCTACAACAAAACCGGCTCGATGAAGCACAAACGGTGCTGACGACCACGTTGATGAAAGCAGAAAGCTTTCCCACCAGCGGGCAGTTAATTGAGATTTATAGTCTGTTTGCCATGGTGTACTGGGCCAATGAGGAGTACGACAATGCCCGGGTGCACGCCGACAAAGTCATGGCGGTGGAGTTTAAGGAAGATTTCCCACAGCCGCTCATCGATACTTATGATATTAAGCGCCAATTGGCGGAGCGCAATGGCAATTACCAACAGGCTTACCAGTGCCTGACAATCCGTCAGCAACTGGAACAGAATATGTACGAACAGCAACTGGCGGATGAAATTGCCATCCAGCAGGCGCGATTTGACATTGATGCCAAACAAAATGAAATTGAGTTACTTGATAAACAAAATGAATTGCTAAAAGCGGAATCCATGCTCATCAACGAGCGATTGGAGAATTCATTACTGGCACTGGCGTTGGTATCGATTCTGTTGTCATCCTTGTTATTTTGGTCATATCGCAGTCGTAAAGTGCAGTCAAAATTAAAGATGTTTGCACAAACTGACGCGCTAACACAGATTGCCAATCGTGGTTACTTTACCGATTGCCTGACCGAAAAATTAACTCAGGCGCAGAAAAACGGCAGCCTGGTTGGTTTGATCCTGCTCGATCTCGACCATTTTAAAAATATCAATGACACCTATGGCCATCAGGTCGGGGACTGGGCCTTGATTCAAACCGCCAAAGCGATTAAAGAGAGTGTGGGTGACGATGCCATTGTGGGCCGGTTGGGCGGTGAAGAGTTTGGCGCGGTGATTACCGGTAAACCTGAGAGAGAGGTAATTCATATTGCCGAGCGTTGCCGGGTTGCTATTGAAAATATTCAATCAGCTATGAGCGAGTATCAGTTTAAGTTAACGGTGAGTGCCGGCGTCAGTAATTCTTCTCAGGCAGGCTATAAGCTTGAAAACCTCTATGCTGCGGCAGATCTAGCGCTGTATCAGTCCAAACACTATGGTCGCAATCGGGTATATGAATACTCGTCAACAATGGTAGGTTAATTGTTTATATTTACTGCTATATTTAACCCTGCAGTCGCGCTTCCTGAGTGCGCTCAGCCAGCTTTTTAGGCTGCACGGGTAACTATTTCTTAAGTATTCGTGCAATTGGCAATAAGTCCGTCTGTCTGAAGTAAAGGCAAGTTATTTGGTATTGCGAGTAATTCACAGGCCGTTATGGCCACTTTTAGCTGTTGTCGGGCTGCTGATAGCGATGCTCTCGTTGCCGGTCAGCGCAACAGAAACTCCTGCCCAGTTGTTGGTGCAAGCCGATACGCTGCGTGTAACCGATCCTGTCAGGTCGCGGCAAATTCTACAGGCATTAAAAAATCAGTCCCTTACGCCCGAAGAGCAAGACTATCGTGATTATTTACAGGGCTTTCATATCGCTGTCAGCAGTGACTCTTTACGGGCAGTCAGCATCATAGAGCCCATTAGTCAGCGTCACCCGAATGATGAACTGGGTTTGCGTACCAGGTCTACATTGCTAAGTATTTATTTCGGTTACCGGGACTGGTCGGAGGGATTATTATTATCTACCGAAATAAAACAAATGTTAGAGCGATTGCCACGTAACAATACCTGGTACACGGCTAATCTTAGTGTAGTGATTTATTACATGAATCTGCACATGTATAACGAGGCGCTGCAACTTCTTGAGCGGGTTACCGGCCCTGAACTGGGCAAGGTGAGCGCTGAGATGCGCTGCCGCTATATCGCTCAGGAATTCAGGGCGCAGAAAGGGCTCGATATCAGTGCTATCACACCTCGCTGGCTGGCAACGTTGGAGGCTGCGTGTCTGCCTCTGACTGACACGCTATACACCGTAGAACCCTTTATCACCTGGACGCGCTATTTACTGGATGTCGGTCAGTATGAGGCGGTGTTACTTGCGGTCCGGCGTTATGAAAGGGCGATTATAGATCTTAATTACTTTTACTACGTGGTTGCTATTAAAAATATTGAAGCACAGGCTTTGTTCGCTCTGGGCCACTACCCAGAAGCTGAGGCAATAATTGAGCCGTTGCTGGCGCGGCCGGAGCTGGCTGACTATTCTGAAGGTCTGATCACCGCAGCCTCTCTGAAAGCTAAAATCCGTAGTCAACAGCATGATTACGAGCAGGCCTATCACTGGCAGCAGGTCGCCATCGAGAGCGAAAGAAGTCAAAACCGCCTGGCTGCTACCAAACAGCTGGCGGTCAATAATGCTCAGGCGACTGTGCGCCAGGCAGATGAGGATCTTCGCCTGTTATCCAATAATCAGGCATTACTGGCTAATCAGCTTGCCCGGTCTGAACAAAACGTTATCGGCACTTATTTACTCATTGCGCTGGCAATTTCGCTGATGTTTATCACGGTTTTCAGTATTCGTAAATTGCAAAAGCAGCAACAACTGCTGGCCAGGATCGCTTCAACCGACTCGCTTACCGGGCTCGATAACCGCCGTGAGTTTTTGCAGGTCACGCAACAGGCATTGCGCGGGAATGACACTGAAGAGCCGCTCAGCCTGATCATGTTTGACCTGGATAACCTGAAGTGGATTAACGATAACTATGGCCATCAGGCCGGCGATTGGGTACTGAGTCAGATTGGCAAAGTCTTAACCGCGCGTTTGACAGTTGCCACAGTCAGTTGTGCACGAGTCGGTGGTGAAGAGTTTGTGCTGTGTTTAAAGGGCACCAATGTCAATGAGGCGCTGGCCTACTGTCATGAAATTCAATGTTGGCTGGCCGCCATTGATACTAAAGCGAAACTGGATGGTTTGCAGCTAAGTGCCAGTTTTGGGGTGTGCGACACTAATCAGGTGGGTAAACAACTGGACTCACTTATCAGCGGCGCCGATCTCGCTATGTATAAAGCGAAAAAAGCCGGACGCCGCCAGGCCGTTAAATACCCGATGGAGCAGGGCAGTAAAAAAGAGGCTATTTAACCTCTTCTCCGGCCGCCTGACGGTCGGCATGATAACTCGAGCGTACCATTGGACCACATGCGGCATGGGTAAAGCCTAATGCCTTAGCGGTATCGCCAAGTGCATTAAATTCATCCGGGTGGACATAGCGTTTTACCGGGAAGTGGTGACGGCTCGGTTGCAGGTACTGACCCAGTGTCAGCATCTCTACATCATGCGCCCGCAAATCTTTCAGTACTTCAGCAATCTCTTCCTGATTCTCACCCATACCCATCATCAAACCAGATTTGGTTGGCACGTCCGGGTGCTGGGCTTTAAATTTTTTGAGTAAGTCGAGTGACCACTGGTAATTAGCGCCAGGGCGACATTCGCGATATAATCGCGGAATGGTCTCCAGGTTATGGTTAAACACATCCGGTGGCGCATCTTTAAAGATCTCCAGCGCTCGGTCCATCCGGCCACGAAAGTCCGGTACCAGCACTTCAATTTTAGTTGCCGGGCTGTGTTCACGAATGGCATTAATACAATCCACAAAGTGCTGAGCGCCGCCATCGCGTAAGTCATCGCGGTCAACCGAGGTGATCACCACGTATTTAAGCGCCATTTCTTTAATGGTGGTGGCCAGTTTAAGTGGCTCTTCGGCGCTTGGGGGTAAGGGTTTACCATGAGCGACATCACAGAACGGGCAACGACGGGTACAGATATCACCCAAAATCATAAACGTAGCGGTACCATGGTTGAAACATTCCGCCAGGTTAGGGCAGCTTGCTTCTTCACAGACCGAATGAAGATTATTTTTGCGCAGGGTCTGCTTGATGTGATCAATCCGGTCAGTGGTGCGCGGCAGCTTAATTTTGATCCATTCCGGCTTACGGAGCATTTCCTCTTTCTCAGTCGGAACGATGGTAACCGGTATGTGCCTGACCTTTTCATCATCGCGGAGTTTTACTCCGGCTTTTGCCTTTACGTTACTCATTAAAGCCTTCTATAGTTTGCAAATTGGGCAGAGCAAGTTTGGCCTGTAAGTGGCTTAACATCAGCTCTGTCGCTTCTTGAATATTATCCGGCCCGCCAACACGGGCGCAGTCTGTCATGGCCATACCCTGATAGCCACAGGGATTGATTCGCTCAAAAGGCGCAAGGTCCATATTAACGTTAAGTGCCAGACCATGAAAAGAGCAGCCTTTTCGGATGCGTAGGCCCAGTGAACATATTTTCTCACCGTTAACATAAACGCCAGGCGCATCGGGCCGGGCATTAGCGGTGATGTTGCGATCTGCCAGCGTGGCTATTACAGCGTCTTCCATCGCGCTTACCAGCTCGCGAACGCCCATTTTTCGGCGCCGGACATTGAGCATCAGATAGATAACTAACTGGCCTGGTCCGTGATAGGTGACCTGTCCGCCACGATCCACCTGGACTACCGGGATATCACCGGGCATCAGAATGTGTTCCGCTTTACCGGCCTGACCCTGGGTAAACACCGGCTCGTGTTCAACCAGCCATATTTCGTCGGCAACATCAGCGGTACGCTGATCAGTGAAGGTTTGCATGGCCTGCCAGACCGGGTCATAAGCGCGCTTGCCTAATTGCCTGACAATCACCTTATCCCGTGCGTCCTTATTAACGGCGTCTGTCACTTAAAGTACAACTCTCACTAATTCAATTTTGGCCAGTTCGGTGTAAATTAATTCCATATGTTCTTTGCTAGTTACCGTTACGGCAACCGAAACAGAGTGGTAATTCCCTTTAGCGCTTGGCTTTACCGTTGGCGCATAGTCGCCAGGCGCGTGTTCCTGCAGGCAGGATACCACATGCAGCGGTAAATCTTCGTGGGCAATGCCCATTACCTTAAAGGTTTGAACCGTGGGGAAGTCCAGCAGTTCGTCAAACCGAGTGTCTAATTTAGTCACTTTTGCTTACCTCTCAAAATAGCACGGCACGAATTCTACCAATTCGTGCCGTACACCACCAGACGCATGTAGGTTCCAGGCGATTATCTGGTATTAATCATTCAAGCCTAACTGTAAAGTTACATAATCAAGCAGCCGGTCGAAAAGGCCACCTTCTTTCACTTCCTGTAAGGTCACTAACGGATACTGCGCTACGTCTTCACCTTCTAACTGGATGTACAGGGTGCCAACCACTTCGCCTTTAGCCAGCGGTGCTTCCAGGCTCTTATCCAGTTCAAAGTTTGCTTCCAGATTAGCCACTTGTCCACGAGGAATGGTAATTGGCGTAGACTGGTTAATACCTAAATCCACGGTATCCCGATCACCCATGTAAATACGGTGCGAAACAAAGCTGTCACCCGCTTTATACGGCGTAACGGTTTCATAAAAACGGAAGCCATAGCGCAGTAGCTTTTTATTCTCTACCTTACGAGCCCGTTCGCTGTCGGTGCCCATTACTACCGATACCAGGCGCATATCACCCTGGGTGGCAGAGGTGATAAGCGAGTAACCGGCATCCGAGGTATGGCCGGTTTTAATGCCGTCGACGTTCAGGCTTTGATCCCACAGCAAGCTGTTACGGTTGTACTGCTTAATGCCGTTGTAAGTGAATTCTTTTTCACTATAGATTTTGTACATTTCCGGCGTTTCTTTTACCAGCGCGCGCGACAGTGTTGCCATGTCACGAGGCGAGGTGTAGTGATCCGGATCGTGCAGGCCATGGGAGTTAACAAAATTACTGGCATTCATTCCCAGGTTCGCGGCATGGGCATTCATCATGCTGGCAAACGCACT
The DNA here is from genome assembly GCA_950073835.1 of uncultured Alteromonadaceae bacterium. Taxonomy (GTDB): domain Bacteria; phylum Pseudomonadota; class Gammaproteobacteria; order Enterobacterales; family Alteromonadaceae; genus Alteromonas. The sequence continues at coordinate 16,072 of CATMRP010000008.1, read as the reverse complement.
TTCAGAACCGGCAATGTGTTCTGCCATGGCCACACAGGCGTCGTTACCAGACTGCACAATAATACCGCGTAACAGATCGTGTACGGTGACTGTGGTGCCTACTTCGATAAACATTTTCGAAGAGTCGGGGAAATTTTTCGCCCAGGCATTTTCAGAAATTTTCACTTCGTCATCTAACGAAATGTTACCAGCTTGCAACTCTTTACCGATCACGTAAACCGTCATGATTTTGGTCAGACTGGCTGGCGCCAGTTGCATGTCGGCGTTTTGCTCGGCAATACTGGTGCCGGTTTCATAATCAAGTAACACGAAGCCAGCAGCGGCAACGGTAGGAGGCGGTGGAATAACGACCGCAGCTCTGGCAGTTTGCCAGTAAGCACTGAGTAACAGGGTAATGCTTAGTAGCAAGGCAGACAGGAAAGACGGTTTAGCGCGCTTTATTTTATTATGCATGGTTTTACCGTTTGAGTTGAAAGCGAAAATCTGTTGTATCGTCGGCATTTTAACGTATGCCGTAGGCTTGGACTAGAGTCGGGGCAAAAAGTTTAATTTCAATGAGGCTGCGGGATATTTTCTGCGATTTTTATTACTACAGACTCGCGGCTACTTTATAGGCCCCCGGGTAGCCATTTTGTTTGAGCTCATCCAGTAACATATTAAGCTTAAAGCGGTCGGTCAGAGGACCGAGTCGCAGCCGGTAAATATCATCAATGAGGGGAAACTCGGCCGGTACCTGATACAGTGAGGAGAGCCCGTCAGACAGCTTTTTAGCGCGCTCGGCATCAGACAATGCAGCCACCTGAATGTAATAGCCCTGACTACCCGTCATCTCATTCAGCGCCGTACTGTCACTTTTTTCAGTGGCCAGTGGGTCAGGGGCTGTTTCTGCGGCAGTCTGACTGGCAGTCTGCAAAACATCCTCGGCAGGTAATTCGCCAGCATACAGGGCGTAAGGCACGGGTGGTTCGTTGCCGACGGTGACCATATCGTCACTGTCGACGTGGATAACCTCGAGCTTTACCCGGGTGGTGCCATGCTGATGAAAGCCCAGTTTTTTGGCTGCTGCGTAAGATAAATCAATGATCCGTTCAGAGTGAAACGGGCCTCGGTCATTTACCCGCACAATGGCCTGTTGCTGGTTATCAAGGTTAGTCACTCGCACGTAGGAGGGCAGTGGCAGGGTTTTATGTGCAGCTGTCATGCCGAACATGTCATATACCTCGCCATTAGAAGTGAGGTGGCCATGAAATTTCTGACCATACCAAGAGGCTTTCCCCATGGCCGTATAACCTTTACCGGATTTCATTGGCCGATAGTATTTACCCAGTACCTCATAGGGTAAGCTGTTCTGTTCCCGGTAAGGTTCATACTTAGGTTCAGCATCTTCCATGGGCGGCTCCGGATAAACAAAATCCGGGGCAGAGTCTGTGGTCTGAGAATAGCGTGACGGCGCCTGACAGGCGCTCAGTAACAGCGTTAGAGCTAGGCTAAGTAAGAGTGAATACCGGGTCATTAGCGCGACAATAATCGTTTTTGTGTGCCGATGCCCATTAGCATGCCAAATCCGGCTAATAAAGTCACCATCGATGTGCCGCCATAACTCACCAGCGGTAATGGTACGCCGACCACTGGCAAAATACCCGATACCATGCCCATATTCACAAATACGTAAACAAAGAAGGTCAGAGTAATACTGCCGGCCAGTAATTTGCTGTAAGCGTTCTGGGCACGAACCGCTAGCATCAGGCCTCGGACAATTATAAACAGGTAAATGGCCAGTAACAGCAACACGCCGGTCAGGCCAAACTCTTCGCTGAACACGGCAAAAATAAAATCGGTGTGGCGCTCGGGTAAGAACTCCAGCTGTGACTGGGTCCCCTGTAACCAGCCTTTGCCCTCAAGCCCGCCAGAGCCGATAGCAATTTTAGACTGGATAATGTGATAACCGGCCCCTAGCGGATCACTCTCCGGGTTCATAAAGGTAATAACCCGCTGCTTCTGATAATCCTGCATCAGGAAGAACCACATAATCGGCAGAAACGCGCCGCCTAGCCCGGCGACTATGGTGATCAGTCGCCAGCTCATGCCGGCCAGAAAAATAGCAAACACACCGGAACTGGCAATCAACAGGGAGGTGCCGAGATCAGGCTGTTTTGCGATTAGTACTGTGGGGATCACCACCAGCATAAAGCCAATGATAATTTGCGGTAGTCGGGGGGGCAGCGTGAACTTGCTGATATACCAGGCCACCATCATAGGAACCGCCAGTTTCATCGCCTCAGAAGGCTGAAAACGAATAAATCCCAGATCGAGCCAGCGCTGAGCGCCTTTACCAATGTCACCAAATACCAGCACCGCGATCAGCATCAGTATCCCGGCGCCGTATGCGTAAATGCTTAGGCGCCTGAACGCCATGGGCGGTACCTGAGCGAGCACAACCATCACGCCAATGGCAATGCCGAGGCGCACAACCTGACGTTCAATCAGTGCCATGTCCTGGCCACCTGCGGAGTAGATGGTCACCAGACCCACTCCCATCAGTACCAACAGGCCGAGCAGTAACGGCAGGTCAATGTGGATCCGATCCCAAAAGCTGATGTGATTTTCTCTTAACGTGCTGCGCTTCACTGGGATAACTCTCCGTTAGTCTGTTGCCCGTCGGCAAAGAGTTCCGGTTGATAAAGTTTAAAATAGGCGTCCATCATAAGTCGCGCCATCGGTGCCGCATTCTTACTGCCGCCACCGGCGTTTTCCAGCACCACAGCAACGGTAATTTCCGGCTTATCGTATGGTGCGTAGCCAATATACATGGCGTTATCACGCAGGCGCTCGTCGACTTTTTCTGCTTCATATTCCTCGCCCTGAGCAACCGAAAACAGCTGGGCGGTACCCGTTTTACCGGCTGAGATGTACGGGGTATTGGCAAAAGCAAAGCGGGCACCGCCTACTTCGCCGTTGACTACCTGATACATGGCGTCCTGGATCACATCCCAGTTATCGCGGTTAACGATATCAATAGGGCGTAAAAATTTAAGCGGTTCAGGTTGCATGGTGCCGTCGGCCTCGCGGTAGCCCTGCAGGATCTGTGGCACAAACCGGGCACCATAATTAACCAGCGCGTTGGTGGCGTGTACCAGTTGGATTGGGGTAGTTGTCCAGTATCCCTGACCAATGCCTACCGCTATGGTATCGCCGATGTACCAGGGTTGATTGAAACGGGCGCGTTTCCAGCCGCGACTAGGCATATTCGCGTCGCTCTCTTCGTATAAGTCGATACCGGTATAATCGCCAAAGCCGAACTCCGACATGTAATCACTGATTTTATCGATACCCATTTCGAAGGCCAGATCATAAAAATAGGTATCGCAGGATACCTCCACCGCGCGGCTCAGATTTACCTCACCGTGGCCCCATTTACGCCAGTCACGCCAGACATGGGAGACATTGGGCAAACGGTACTGGCCGGTATCCGTAATCGAGTATTCCGGTGTGACCGTATCGGTTTCCAGACCCAGCAATCCCAGCAGCGGCTTAACCGTTGAAGCCGGTGGATACTGCCCCTGGGTGGCGCGATTAATTAACGGTCGGTCTGGCGAATTAAGTAGTGCTGAGTAATTTTTACTGCTGATCCCATGAACAAATAAATTGGGGTCGTAACTGGGGTTGGAATACATCGCCAGAATACCACCGGTATGGGCGGAGGAAATAATGATGGTGCCGCGCTGATCTTTCAGTGCTTCCTGCGCTGCTTGCTGCAGGCGAATATCAATATTCAGAACAATATCGCGACCAGGCGTGGGAGGTTGTACATCCAGAGTACGAATAATCCGGCCCTGACTGTTGACTTCTACCTGCTGATAACCCACTTCTCCGTGGAGAATATCTTCGTGGTATTTCTCGATGCCCAGTTTGCCAATATCGTAGGTGGCCGCGTAGTTTGCCTCCTCACCGGCCTCCTGGATTTTTTGCAGGTCTTTTTTATTGATTTTAGACACATAGCCGAGAGCATGGGTGAGGGTTTCTTTGTACGGATAGTAGCGGGCCAGGCGCGCTTCGATGGAGACACCAGGAAAACGGTGGCTGCGGCTGGAAAAGCGGGCCACTTCTTCTTCGGTTAGTCGGGTGCGAAGCGCCACAGGTTTAAAACGGCGTTGTCCACGCAGGGACTGTTTAAAATCTTCCACCTCATCATCAGTAATACCCATCAGTGCCTGTAAAAAAATGAGCGTATGCTCGAGGTTATCGACTTTTTCGGGAATGATTTCCAGGCTGTATACCGGCCGGTTTTCTGCCAGTAACACACCGTTACGGTCGTAAACGAGACCGCGATTAGGGGCAATGGGCAACACTTTAATTCGGTTGCCGTTTGAGCGGGTCTGGTAATCCTCAAAGTGCTCTATCTGCAGGAAATAAAGGTTACTCACCACCATTGCCAGTAGGGCAAATACCACCAACCCGGCAATCACTGCACGGCGGGCAAACAGGTTTGCCTCAGCCGTGTGGTCGCGAATGGTCTGACGCTTAATCGGCATGCATTATTCTCTGTGGTAGGGATGGTTCTGGGTAACAGACCAGGCCCGGTACAGAGATTCGGCAACGATAATTCGTACCAGTGGATGCGGCAGAGTGAGAGGGGATAACGACCAGCGTTGTTCGGCCAGTTCACAACATGCCGGGGCTAGGCCTTCGGGCCCGCCGATAAGTAAGCTGATATCGCGGCCATCCATTTTCCAGTTGTCTAACTGGCGGGCCAGCGTTGGGGTGTCCCAGGGCCGGCCGGTCACTTCCAGCGTGACCACTTTATCGGACTTACCAATCGCCGCAATCATGGCTTCGCCTTCCTTTTGCAGAATGCGTTTAATATCTGCGTTTTTACCGCGTTTGCCCGGCGGGATCTCGGTAAACGTTACCGGCATATCTGCCGGAAACCTGCGCAGAAATTCATTGGTGCCGGTGCTCACCCAGTCTGGCATTTTATTACCAACCGCAATTACCTGTATGCGCACAGTTTACTAACTCCGTGTCGACCGGGGAGTTAACCCCAAAGCTTTTCCAGCTGATAAAAATCCCGGGCTTCATCCTGCATGATATGCACTATGATATCGCCTAAGTCGACCAGTACCCAGTCGCCGGTTTCCTTGCCTTCCACATTTAGCGGGGCATGACCTGCGTGCTTGGCTTCTACCTGAACATGTTCGGCAATCGAACTGACATGGCGTTTGGAATTACCCGAACAGATGACCATGGTATCAGTGACGGTTGATTTTCCTTTTACATTTAATTCAACGATATCCCGTCCTTTCATATCGTCAATTTTGTCTAGGACAAACGCTTTAAGCTGCTCGTGTTGCAAAAGTTCTCCTCGCTGACACCTTAAGTGGTGCCGTATAACTTGTGTTGTTTAATATAGTGCAGCACTGCCGGATTAAGCCAGTCAGTCACCACATGGTCAGTCGTTTGGGCAGTCAGTGCATCACGTAATTGCGTGGAAGACACGGCATAGTCCTGACTGTTGGTATAATACACCAGCCCGGCAGGCTGGTGATAAAACGTTTCTATTTGCGTGCACTGACGCTCGGTCAGCCATGCACGCAGTGTTTCATCCGCTTCGCCGGCCGAGGCAGGTCGTCGCATGACTACAATATGACAAAAGTCTGTCAGTGATTGCCAGTGATACCAGCTTGGCAGATTATACAGTGAATCTTCACCCAACAGGAAAAACAATGGCTCACTGCCCAGCGTCCGGCGTAAATGCTGTAGCGTCTTTACCGTATAAGAGGGCGCTGGTAACGATAGTTCCAGTGGCTCAACGTATAACGCAGGCTCATCCTCACAGGCCAGTTCAAGCATTTTTAAGCGGTGGGCCGTGGTTGTTTCCGGCGCTGTTTTATGTGGCGGAAATTTGCAGGGTAATAAGCCCAGCCGTTCAACGCCAATCTCATTAATGGCTTCCAGTCCCGCTTTTATATGGCCCTGATGCGGCGGGTTAAAGGTCCCCCCTAATAACGCTCGCATCAGAGAGTCTCTGCACTTTCAGCAAATGCCATATGCGCAAGTGGCACACCGGTGAACAACAGGCATAAATGGCAAAGTTTGATATAGGGCCTGACCACTGAGGTCTGCTTAAACAGCTGGTCGGCTTCGGTGAGCTGTTCACCAATCTGCGTCAGGTCGTGTTTTGACAACCGTTGCATGGCCTGCTGGTAATAGCCCTGGCGGTTTTTCCAGATCCCCAGCTTCGGCCAGGTGATTGTCTGACCGCTGTTTTGCAGATGATTCAGTTTCCACAGGGTCTGCCACTCCCGCACCAGTGCCCAGATGATGATGTTGGGTTCAATGCCTTCACTTTCCAGCCGTTGGAGGATTTTGACACATCGGGTGCGATCGCCCTGCAGCATGATATCCACCAGCTGAAAAACGTTAAAACGCGACTGATCTACCAGGGCGCTGGCCAGTTTTTCTTCGTCCAACTGCTTATCCGGGTAGGCCAGGGTAAGTTTTTCAATTTCCTGGGCGGCAGCCATCAGATTGCCCTCACTGAAGTCAGCGATGAGCTTCACGCAGGCGGGGGTAAACTGAAAAGATTCTGATTGCAGGCGTTGCTGGATCCACTTGTGTAGCTGCGCGCCTTCCAGCGGATAGCAAATGGTGAATACCCCGATGGCGTCGAGAGCTTTAAACCATTTGGTTCGCTGCACGTCCTTGCCAATTCTGCCTCCATGGATGATGAGCAGCGTATCGCTCGATAAGTTACTGGCCAAATCGGTGAAGATACCAGCGCCTTCGGTGCCAGGCTTACCGGTAGGTAATTCCAGCTCGATTAACTGACGGGCGGCAAATAGTGACATGCTCTGGGTCGCATCGATTAATCGTGACCAGCTGAACTCGCCGTCAGCCACCAGAACCGTGCGCTCGTCGAAACCTTGCTGTTTGGCGGTTGCTCTTAATGCCTGCAGAATTTCAAACTTTTGCTGTGGCTCATCACCAAAGACCAGATAGCAGCCCTTAAGACCCTCTTTCAAGGTTTGCCTGAAGCGATCGGGATATACCTGCACCTGATTAAAGCCCTGCGTACTGACTGGACAACAAGCGAATGATCCGGTCGGCTGCTTCCAGGCGCATTTCACTGAGCACCAGATTCAGCTCGCGCGATTTTGCCAGCACCTGATCGGGGTCATCCTGATATTCCCGCAGGACCTCAAAGGATGTTTTAAGTTCCTCGCCATTGGGAAACAGCACCGTATAGCGAACAGCATAAATCAGTTCATATTCTGCTACCTGACCGGTAGCAAATACCGACAGCAACCGGCGATCCAGAGACTCAGGCTGCAGACGCAGTGTAATCGTTGTTTCTTCCTGACCGCGGGCAGCTTCCGGGCCGCCCTTGATTTGATACACTTTCATGCGATTCTCCAGCGCTCGCACCAGCGGCGCATTCTGACTGGTCGCCTGAACGTACAGGTAGTCGGTGTTGCTTGGCAGGGTTTTATCGCTGCGTAAATGAAAACCACAACTGGCAAGAGCCAGTGTGGTTATCATTAGGATCAGACTTTTACTGAAAACAGTTAAGCTGCGCATTAGTTAGCCACGATATTCACCAGTTTACCGGGTACCACAATGACCTTACGGATGGTCTTGCCCTCGGTAAACTGCTGTACATTGGGCTGGTCTTTAGCCAGTTGTTCCAGCTCGTCTTTGCTGGCACTGGCCGAGACGGTAATTTTAGCCCGCAGTTTACCGTTAACCTGAACAATGATTAGCTTTTCGTCTTCAACCAATGCGTCTTTATCAGCCACTGGCCACGGCGCTGTTTCAATGCTGTTGGTATGGCCAAGCTTAGCCCACAGGTGATGACAGATATGCGGAGTGATTGGATTTAACAGCAACACAATGCTATTAACCGCTTCACGCATTAAGGCGATATCCTGACTGCTTTCCTGCGGTGCTTTTTGCAGGTGGTTTAGTAACTCCATGATCGCCGCTACTGCCGTGTTGAAGGTCTGACGACGGCCTAAATCATCACTGACTTTTTCGATGGTTTTGTGCAGCTCACGGCGCAGTGCCTGCTGAGACTTATCCAGCGCTTTAACGTCCAGCTCGCCGGGTGCGCCGGTAGCCAGATGATCATTAACCAGTTTCCATACCCGACGCAGGAAGCGGTTAGCGCCTTCAACCCCTGAGTCTACCCATTCCAGCGTTTGTTCTGGTGGTGCGGCAAACATGGTAAATAAACGTACCGTATCGGCACCATACTGATCGATCACCTGTTGCGGGTCGATACCGTTGTTTTTCGACTTCGACATTTTGGTCATACCGCCATGCTGAACCGGCGTATTGTCGGCGGTTAACCAGGCTTTCACGATCCGGCCCTTGTCATCTTTTTCGGTAGCTACTTCGGTGGGCGAGTACCAGGTTTTCTTACCTTTCTCGTCTTCACTGTAGTAGGAGTCAGCCAGCACCATACCCTGACACAGCAAACGCTTGTAAGGCTCATCAGATTCAACCAGACCTTCATCACGTAATAACTTGTGATAAAAACGGGAATATAACAGGTGCAAAATGGCGTGTTCGATGCCGCCAACGTATTGATCGACCGGTAGCCAGTAGTTAGCTTTGGCCGGATCCAGCATGGCATCATCGGTCGTAGCACAGCTGTAGCGCGCGTAATACCAGGAAGACTCCATAAAGGTGTCAAAGGTGTCGGTTTCGCGCAGCGCAGCTTCACCGTTGTAAGTGGTTTTGGCCCATTGTGGATCGGCTTTAATTGGCGAGGTTACGCCGTCCATTTCCACATCTTCTGGTAATACTACCGGCAGTTCATCGGCCGGTACCGGCACAGATTCACCGTTTTGCAGATTAAGCATCGGGATCGGGGCACCCCAGTAACGCTGACGGCTCACGCCCCAGTCACGCAGGCGGTAATTTACCTTGCGCTGACCACAACCCAGCGCCACCAGTTTGTCGGCAATACCATTAAAGGCAGCGTCAAATTCCAGTCCGTCAAAGTCGTTGGAATTAATCAGTACGCCTTTTTCGGTAAAGGCTGACGCGCTCAGGTCACATTCGACATTGCTGCCTTGCTGAGGCTCAATAACCTGCTTGATGGGCAAATCGTAGCGGGTAGCAAATTCCCAGTCACGCTGATCGTGTCCCGGTACCGCCATTACAGCGCCTGAGCCGTAATCCATCAATACGAAGTTGGCTACCCATACTGGTAACTGCTCACCGGTTAACGGATGCACCACGAAAAAGCCGGTTGAACAGCCTTTTTTCTCCATAGTGGCCAGCTCAGCTTCGGCGACCTTGGTGTTTTTACATTCGTCGATAAATTTGGCAACGTCGGCACTGTTCTGCGCGGCGGCCTCGGCCAGCGGATGTTGTGCCGCCACGGCAACATAGGTGACACCCATGAAGGTATCCGGGCGCGTGGTGTAAACCGTTAAATCGCTGACGTCGTTGACTTGCTCAGCCATTTTAAAGGTAATTTCAACACCCTCAGAGCGGCCAATCCAGTTGGCCTGCATGGCCCGAACCTGTTCCGGCCAGTCTTCCAGTTGTTCGAGATCCTGTAGCAGCTCTTCGGCGTAATCGGTGATTTTAATAAACCACTGCGGAATTTCTTTTTGCTCAACCACCGCACCTGAACGCCAGCCACGGCCATCGATAACCTGTTCGTTGGCGAGTACGGTTTGGTCTACCGGATCCCAGTTAACCGTTGAATTCTTCTTGTATACCAGGCCTTTTTCATACAGGCGCGTGAAGAACCACTGTTCCCAACGGTAGTAGTCTGCTTTACAGGTGGCGACTTCACGGTCCCAATCGTAGCCAAAGCCCAGCGACTTAAGCTGGTTTTTCATGTAATCGATATTCGAGTAGGTCCACTTGGCCGGCGCGGTGTTGTTATTGATGGCCGCGTTTTCTGCTGGCAGACCAAAGGCATCCCAACCCATGGGTTGCAGTACATTTTTGCCCTGCATCCGCTGAAAACGGCTGATTACGTCACCGATGGTATAATTACGCACGTGTCCCATGTGGAGGCGGCCACTGGGGTAGGGGAACATAGACAGACAGTAAAACTTCTCTTTACCTGGCTCCTCTGTCACCTTAAAGGCATTGGTGTCTTGCCAGTGCTGCTGCACCGCACTTTCGATTTCTTGTGGGTTGTACTGATTTTCGGCCATTTACCTGAGGCTTCCGCTTTATTTAACTTTAACAACTGTACCGGCAGCAGGTGTGAAAAGAGTCTAACCACTACCACCAGTAGATTATGGGTATAATAACCCCATAGAATAACTTAGCGGTGGCGTATGTCACAATAGGCTGAACCCAATGAAGCGGAATATTTGGCTTAATTGACCGTAATTTAATCGTTCATGAGGTAATTTGCCAGGCCCTGTAACTGTAAACCCTGCACCTCGGCAACAACCGGCGCCAGTTCGCTGAAGCCGTCGGGTGTGAAACCCTGTACACGATAGGTCAGCGTAATCTGAGTACCACCAGGCACTGATTCAAATACCCAGTCTAGCGAGCCAAACACGCCCATGCCTTGTAAGGGCCCCAGGCCGCCGGTCATTCGGAGCACTTTTTGCGGATCGACAAATACAACCTGCATGTGTTGTGCGGAGCGATTTCCTGCCACTTCACAAAAGCAACCACCGGCGTCTGCCTGCAGGGTAAACTGCCCTTGTTCGCCCCACCAACTATGACTTTTGGGCCACCACTTGTCGATGTCATTGATAAGGGCATGCCACACTTCATCAGCCGGTGCATCGATGTGAGCTTTGTTTTCAACAATAAAGCCGCTATCACTAACGGCAATGACCTCAGGTTTGGCCAAACAGGTGCTACTTAGCAGCAGCGATAACAGGGCTAATAACTTCATGGTAGTGGTTCCGAGCGCGGGATTATGAATTAATCAGTCAGGCTAGTATGGAAATTGAGCAAACACAAGTTTAGGGTTTGACAGGCAAGGGGATTCAGGATTCACTGTAATGAGAGTCAATAAAGAAGAACATAGCTATGACCTGGGAGCGGTTACCTGCCACACAGCTCACCCCCAATATAAATCGTCGGGCCATCAATCAGGCACTTAAAGATGATGCGGCGTTAAACTCGACCTTTATCGGTCAGGAACGGGCCCGCGAGGCGCTCACTTTTGGTTTAAACATCGATTCTACCGGTTACAACCTGTATGTAATGGGCGAGCATGCCACGGGCCGCTTCACGCTGGTTAAGGAATATATCGAGCGGCATGTCAGTAAACTGGCTACGCCCGATGACTGGTGTTTTATCAACAATTTTGAGGAAGAACGCGAGCCTTTGGTGTTGCGCATGCATCCCGGTGGAGCGCGGGAATTTGCCCGGGATATGGCGAATCTGGTGGATGAATTACTCGATACTTTTCCGGCGGCCTTTGATAACCCGGGTTATCAACGTAAGAAAGCGGCAATTGCCAGACATTTCGAACAAAAATACGATGAAGCCATTAACAGTGTTGAGCGCTTTGCCCAGGCCAATTCGGTGGCCATGCATGAAGAGCAGGGAACCGTTAGCTTTGCTCCTATCGTCAACAATAAGCCCATTGATGACAGTGAGTTTGCCCAGCTCACCGAGCAGCAACGCGAGGGTTTTTATAAGTTAATCGACGAACTGGAAAACCGGTTAAGTGAGAGTCTGCTCTCGTTACCGGTGTGGAAGCGGGAAAATTCAGAGCAGCTACGTAAGCTGAACCGGGATACCGCAGAACATGGCATCCGGCCACTGCTTAAGGAATTAGAACATAAATATTCAGGTGATCTCGGGGTATTGAAACACCTGCGGCAGTTAAAGTCTCACCTGATTGAAGCGGTGATAGCTTTTCTGACCGAAGAGCCCAAAGCTGAAAAACTCGATGAGCGGGACCGCCGGGAGATCCTCGAAGAGCATTTTCTGCCCAATGTTATTTGTGCACATAGCCTCGATAGCGGTGCGCCGGTGGTTTATGAGCCCAACCCGACTTACCAGAATCTGTTTGGCCTGATTGAGTACACCCATCTTGGCGGGGCAATGTACACCAACTATAAAATGATCCGCCCGGGCGCGCTGCACAAGGCCAACGGCGGGTATCTGCTGCTCGACGCCGATCAACTGCTACATCAGCCCTACGTGTGGGAAGCACTAAAACTGGCGGTCAAGTTTGGTAAATTAAAAATGGACTTACCGCAACAGGACGTAGGCATGGCCAGTGCCATGACACTGATGCCACAGGCCATCGATCTGAAAGTAAAGGTTATCCTGATGGGCTCCCGCGACCTTTACTATACTTTGCAGGATTACGACTCCGAGTTTAATGAACTGTTTAGGGTACTGGTTGATTTTGACCATGAGATCAGCGCAACCCGGCAAAACCTGTATGATTTTGTTGGCCGGGTACGCAAGAAAATCATGCAGCTTGGCCTGTCGGGAATTACTCAGCCCGCCATGTATCGGCTGGTCGAGTATTCTTTGCGTATGGCTGAACATCAGGAAAAACTGTCGGCGCATTTTGCCGATGTGATTGAATTGCTTAATGAGGCTCATTATTTCTGTATAAAAGTGGGTGATAAGCAACTTGATTTAAGTCATCTTAACTCGGCGTTAATGGCTAAAAAGCGTCGCACTGGCCGCGTTAGTACGTCGTTGCTTAACGATATAAAAGAAGGTCAGGTACTCATTGCAACCCATGGCAAGGCCATCGGAAAGGTTAATGGCCTTACGGTGATGGATATTGGCGATACGGCGTTTGGTACACCGGCACGAATTACCGCCACGGTTTATGCCGGCGCCAGTGGTGTGGTGGATATTGAGCGGGAAGTCGAGTTGGGGCAGCCGATTCACTCGAAAGGGGTAATGCTGCTCACCGGCTATCTCGGTAACAAATATGCGCAGGCCTTTCCGCTAACGGTATCAGCGAACATAGCCCTTGAGCAATCTTACGGCCACATTGATGGTGACAGTGCTTCCTTAGGCGAACTGGTGGCACTGATTTCAGCCATTACCGATATTCCTGCCCGTCAGTCGCTGGCAATTACCGGCTCGATTAATCAGTACGGAGAAGTGCAGGCGGTGGGCGGTGTAAACGAAAAAATAGAAGGCTTCTTTGATGTTTGTCAGCATCGCGGTTTAAATGGTGAGCAGGGCGTGATTATCCCTAAATCCAATGTTCGGCATCTGGTGCTCGATAAAGCCGTAGTGGATGCGGTGAAAAAAGACCAGTTTGCCATCTACAGTGTGGAAACCGTGGATGATGCGCTGGAATTGCTAATGGAAAAAGTAGCAGGGGGGCTTTCCAGTCGGGGCCGTTATCCCAAAAATACCGTCAATGACCTGGCGGTTAAGCGCCTGTATCAGATTGCCTGTACCGTAAACGGCGCAGAAGAATAAATTCAGGTGCAGCCGAGCGGGCTGGCCAGCAGCCCGCTAATTCATTTTTACCCGTATATTACTTAGGCTGCATGCGTAATGCGCCATCCAGACGGATGGTTTCGCCATTAATATAGCTATTCTGGCAAATATGCTGCGCTAATTGGGCAAACTCATCAGGACTGCCAAGGCGGGCCGGAAAAGGAACGTTTGCACCCAGTGCGTCCTGCACCTGTTGCGGCATAGCGGTAAGCAACGGAGTGCCCATCACGCCCGGCGCAATACTATTAACCCGAATACCCAGGTTCGACAGATCCCTTGCCATCGGCAGTGTTAAGCCAATAATGGCCGCTTTACTTGCGGCATAGGCGGTTTGGCCTATCTGACCTTCATAACCGGCGATGGATGCCGTGTTGATGATTACACCGCGTTCGCCAGTGTCTGGTTGGGGAGCATTTGCAGCCATTTTCGCGGCGGCCAGCCGCGCTACGTTGTAGGTGCCACTGAGGTTAATTGACAGAGTCTGATTAAAACGCGTCAGGCTGGCGGGCTCGCCTTGTTTATTAAGTGTACGCTCGGCTGGCGCAATGCCAGCACAATTTACGCAAAAATGAATTGCACCAAAGCGCTCCACAGCCACATCCAGCGCGGCGCTGATGGCTTGTTCACTGGTGACGTCGGCATTGATGAACAGGGTATTGTCAGTACCTAACTCGGCTTGTTGTTTGGTGCCGGCCTCACTGTTGATATCGATAAGAACAACATTGGCGCCCGATGACACCAGTTGTTTGGCAACCGCCAGGCCCAGCCCTGAGCACCCGCCTGTGATCACAGCTGTATGATTGGCTATCTGCATTGCAACTCCGTTCTTGTTAGTAAGATGTTAAGTTATGTTACCTAACGTTTACGGAAAGGGAAAGTGCAGAAGATGATAGTATGACTTATTTTGGCAACTGAATTTTACATTCTTCGCTAGGGCGGTAAAGAATCAGTGTGTGGCCGATCACCTGTAATTTCTCGCTAGCGGTTTCGCGAATAATGGCGTCCATAATCAGCGCCTTTTCTTCCCGGTCATCCGAAGGCACTTTCACTTTGATTAATTCGTGATGGTTCAATGCGTTGTCGATTTCTGCCAGTACACCTTCGGTTAAACCATTGCCGCCGAGCTGTACAACGGGTTTTAACGGGTGAGCCAGGCCTTTAAGGAATTGCTTTTGTTTATTTGAAAGTTTCATTATTTAAGTTTTTCTTACAATTTAAGTGCAAAGTCTGTCTTGAAAAAGCGTATTCTAACGCCATCTCGACTACAATCCTAATGAGATCGCGTGGTAAAGACAAAAAAGTCGCCTTTTACCACGTCCATCGGTTGATAAATTGAGCGTTTCTTTCAACGATTGGGTTAACTCGCTTATCGGATAAGGCGTAATTAACGAAATACTTTTAGGTTCAGGATTGAACAGATTGAATGGATAGCCCGTAGAAAAGGGAGTTTATCATAGTGGCCACAGTAAACGGTGCGATACTCCTCAGGAGATTGCAGTTTGCCGCCAACAGGGAATTCGCACAGTAAATGACTGGAACCTGGCAAAAGATTTGCAGTCTTAGTGCGTAATAGTAGTGGGAATGTTCGGATGGTTGTTTTGCGTTAACAAAAACGTCATCTGAAGCGAAAGATTACGCGCCTCGGAACTGCCCGGAGCGCGTTGTAGAGAAGCGTATTAGGTAGCAAGCACCTGTAAAGTATAGTAGGCTTAGTTATCGCGTTTTTGAGACACTCACCGGTCGTTTTTAGTGGCGCAATTTGGCGTCACATTGAGACCGGATGATTTTTACAGAGGTTAGTAGCATTGAGCGACATGGCAAAAAACTTAATCTTGTGGTTGGTGATCGCAGTAGTTTTAATGGCGGTTTTCCAAAGTTTTTCTCCCAGCGAATCTGGCCGGGCACAAACTGACTACACCACATTTCTAAAAGAAGTAAAACAAGGCACCATTCGTGAGGTCCGAATCAGTAGTGACACTAACGAAATCCGTGGTGTGAAGCGTTCAGGTGAAACCTTCAAGACCTACATCCCGTATTTTGACGACCAGCTGATTTCAGATTTGGTTAAACAGGATGTTCGCGTGCTGGGTGAGCCGCCTGAGCAACCGTCCATTCTGACATCCATTTTCATTTCGTGGTTCCCAATGCTACTGCTTATCGCCGTATGGATATTTTTCATGCGACAAATGCAGGGCGGTGGTGGCCGTGGTGCAATGTCATTTGGTAAGAGCAAAGCGCGCTTATTGAGTGAAGATCAAATTAAAACGACCTTTGCTGACGTTGCCGGGTGCGACGAAGCCAAGGAAGATGTCTCCGAGTTGGTTGATTTTCTGCGCGACCCCTCAAAATTCCAGAAGCTGGGCGGTAAGATCCCTAAGGGTGTACTGATGGTAGGCCCGCCTGGTACGGGTAAAACGCTGCTGGCAAAAGCCATTGCCGGTGAAGCGAAAGTACCGTTTTTTACTATCTCAGGTTCCGATTTCGTCGAAATGTTTGTTGGTGTTGGTGCATCACGGGTTCGTGATATGTTTGAACAAGCCCGTAAAGCAGCGCCGTGTATTATCTTTATCGATGAAATCGATGCCGTTGGCCGTCAGCGTGGCGCTGGTTTAGGCGGTGGTCACGACGAGCGTGAGCAAACCCTTAACCA
>CATMRP010000007.1 GCA_950073835.1 uncultured Alteromonadaceae bacterium | reverse complement strand
CAGCTTTTTAATGCAGATCAATAGAATGGGGAATTACAGTTGGTAGATCCATTTTTAACCTGTATAAGTAGAAACTAATAAATATGTGCGATTCCAAAAAACCTGCTTCGGCAGGTTTTTGCATTTTGGGACCATGGTAAAAAAGAATCATTCTCGTTAACTTTTTTGGAGTAATATTATGAAATCAGTCAATCGTCGTGATTTTCTGAAACTTTCCGGAACCACGCTAATTGGCATGACCTTAGGCGGTGTAGCCCTGCGTGCGCAGGCGCAGGAGCACCTGAGCGAAGAAGATGCCACCGCAAAGGCCCTGAAATACACTCACAAATCCACCGTTGAAGGTTCTAAATGTGCAAACTGCATGTACATTCAGGGGGATGCTGGCGCAGAATGGCGTCCATGTGCCATCTTCCCGGGCAAGCAAATCAATGCCAACGGCTGGTGTAGTGCGTGGGTGAAAAAGCCTGGCTAAACGCAGCACAAAGAGATTTAAGCAGGCGACGTTACCCTTGGTGACGTCGCCTTTTTCATTATTGGGCCGGCAGCTGATAGGGCTTCTGAATGCCGTTAACCGATTCAGCCTGCAACCGGTTTGGTAAAAACGCCGGTGTGGCAATAAACTGATTAGCTCGTTCAAATGCCAGACCAGTGTTAAGTACCTGTGCATCCTGCCACTGCCCGCCAATCACACTTAATCCCACCGGTAAATCCTTTACCTTAGTTAGCGGTACGGTAATATGCGGGTAACCGGCAATGGCTGCCAGATAGCCAACCCCAACATAACCTTCTGGCGCATTATCGCCATATACCGCGTCGATTAGGAAAGCCGGATTGTTAGACGGTCCCACCAGCACATCCACATCATATTCGTTTAATAACTTGTCTATTCCCTGCTCGCGGGTTGCATTGCGCACCAGTGCCAGTGCCTGCTGGTAGTCTTCACCGGCCATGCCTTTGGTGGCAGCGGATTTCTCAAAGATAGACTGATCAAATAACTGCATTTCCCGTTTTGATGTGCGATTAAAACCAATCAGCTCATCCAGATTGGCCACTGGCAAATCAGCTGGCGATGACAACAGATAATCATTCAGCGTGGTTTTAAATTCAGCAAGCAAAACCAGATAAGATTTAGCCCAAAAATCCTCCGGCTGTTCAAGGCTGTCGATTTCCACTACCTGTGCCCCCAGGGCAGTTAGCTTTTCCACAGCCTCGTCGACCGCCGCAATGATTGCCGGGTTGTTGCCCTGGCGATAACGCATAACGCCAATCTTCAGACCCTGAATATTACCGTTAACTGCCGCAAGCGCACTGGCTTCTGGACGTGCCGCGGCCTTAGTGGCCTCGTCCTGTTCGTCCTGCCTGGCCATGACTGAGGCCATCAGCGCGGCGTCCGCTACTGAACGAGCCATGGGGCCTGCAGTATCCTGGGTTACGGAAATAGGCACAATATGCGTTCGTGGGATCAGGCCCACCGTGGGTTTGAATCCGACAATACCGTTCATTGAAGACGGGCAAATAATTGAGCCGTTAGTTTCGGTACCGACCGCAAGGGATGCCAGGCCTGCTGCTACGGCCGCACCGGAGCCAGAAGAAGAACCACAAGCCGTGCGGGAAAGAACGTGAGGATTGCGAGTAAGCCCGCCTACTGCACTCCAGCCGCTGATAGAACCCTCCGAACGAAAGTTAGCCCATTCCGATAAGTTGGTTTTACCCAGAATAATCGCCCCGGCAGCACGCAAACTGGCCACCAACGGTGAATCACGCCGGGTATCATTATTAAGTAATGCCAGTGAACCGGCCGTGGTGGGCATATCCCGGGTTTCAATATTATCTTTAAGTAATACCGGGATACCGTGCAGCGGGCCTGTTGCCTCGCCACTGGCGAGCGCTGCATCTTTTGCTTTGGCTTCAGCCAGCGCGTTGGGATTAACCAGCAAAATACTGTTTATTGTCGGGCCGCTTTTATCGATGGATTCTATGCGGGCCAGATAGCCAGCCATCAGTGCTTCGGCAGTTAACTCGCCGCGCTTCATCGCAGCAACCTGCTGCGCCACTGGTGCATCCAGCCATTTATTGTCGACCACAGGCTGGGTTTGGGTGGCACAGGATACAACGAAACAGACGAGCAGAATGCCAAGCAGTCTATGTGTCATATTTTCTCTCCGGGCGGACATTTCCGCTTTGTTATTATTACTACGTCGTTTTTATTTACCATAAATGAAAAGCGCAATGATCGCTATGCCGTGTAATCGCCGATACCAATTATTGCCATCCCTGTTAAAATTGCGTTTTTCTGCATTACCGCTGAGGATCCCATGCCCTGGTTACAATTACGAATCGATACATCTGCCGAGTTAGCTGAACAAGTAGGCGGTATGATGAGTGCCAATGGCGCTCAGGCTGTTACCTTTGTGGATGCTAAAGACACCCCGATGTACGAGCCGAAACCAGGTGAAGTGATGTTATGGCCGGATACCCAGGTGGTTGGATTATTTGATGCCGCAGACGACATGCCGACCATTATTAAGCGTCTCGAAAAAGCCAGGGTACTTGGCAAGGATTTTAAATACCGCCTGGAGCCGCTGGAAGACAAAGACTGGGAGCGGGAATGGATGGATAACTTCCACCCGATGAAGTTTGGCGAGCGCTTGTGGATATGCCCAAGCTGGCGCGATGTGCCTGAGCCCGATGCAGTAAATGTAATGCTCGATCCGGGGCTGGCATTTGGTACCGGCACGCATCCCACCACTGCCCTGTGTTTACGCTGGCTGGACGGCATAGAGGTAGCCGGTAAAACCGTGGTCGATTTTGGCTGCGGTTCGGGAATTCTGGCTATCGCAGCCTTAAAACTCGGCGCTAAAGAAGTCATTGGTATCGATATCGATCCGCAGGCTTTGCAGGCCTCCATGGACAATGCCCAGCGCAACCAGGTGGCCGACCGCTTAAAGGTGTTTTTGCCGGCCGACCAACCCACACTGCAAGCCGATATCGTGATGGCAAATATTTTGTCTGGTCCGTTACTGGAACTGCAGGATGTGATTACCGGCTACTGTAAAACGGATGGCTTACTGGTGCTTTCCGGCATTCTCGCCGAACAGGTAGAACGAATCGAGCAGGCTTACGCTCGTGATATCACCCTCGATACCAGCGCTATCGACCAGGAATGGGCACGAGTTTCGGGCCGCCGGCACGGTTAATTATCGACAATACTGGTTGACCTGTCTTAAATGTCAATGTCATAACTTTGACATAAAAACGAAATCTCTTTGTCAAGAGTGAACACGCAAATTTTGTGTGATTTTTAGCCTTTTCAAGATTGCAGAAAACGCGTACACTTAGCGCCCCGTTTCAGACAGGTGGTTATTTTCTACGCAAAGTTAGGTTGTTTTTTATGCGAATCGGAACTTACACACTTGATAACAACCTAATGTTAGCACCTATGGCAGGTGTAACAGACAGGCCCTTCAGACAGCTCTGTCGTCGTCTTGGAGCAGGCTTGGTTGTGTCGGAAATGCTGAGCAGTAATCCAAGGGTATGGAATACAGCGAAATCCATGCAACGCATGGATCACAGCGGGGAGTCAGGAATTCGTTCTGTGCAAATTGCCGGAGCCGACCCCGACTTAATGGCAGAAGCAGCAAAATTTAATGTTGCCAACGGCGCCCAGATTATTGATATCAATATGGGTTGCCCTGCCAAGAAAGTAAATAAAAAGCTGGCAGGTTCAGCACTACTGCAATACCCGGATTTAGTGGAATCCATTGTTCGGTCGGTAGTAGACGCTGTGTCAGTTCCCGTCACCCTGAAGATCCGCACAGGGTGGGACACGGACAACCGCAATGGGGTAGAGATTGCCCGCATTGCACAGGAAAATGGCATTCAGTCACTGGCCGTTCATGGTCGAACCCGTGCCTGTATGTACAAAGGTTTTGCCGAGTACGACACTATCCGCAGCATTAAGCAGGCGGTGTCGATTCCGGTAGTTGCCAATGGTGATATAACCTCACCAGAAAAAGCCAGGGAAGTGCTTGAGTATACTGAAGCTGATGCATTAATGATTGGCCGCGGTGCCCAGGGCAATCCGTGGATATTCAGAGAAGTGTCCCACTATCTGAATACCGGCGAACGGCTGGCCCCACCATCATTAATGGAACAACATTCGGTACTTAAAGAACACGTAACGGCCGTTCACGCCTTTTATGGCTTAGAGAACGGTGTTCGTATTGCCCGCAAACATGTGGGTTGGTATTTGATGGAGCATGATAAGGATCGTCAGTTCCGTAAAGTGTTTAATGCGCTGGAGTCTGCCGAAGAGCAACTGCAGGCCATTGACCACTACTTTAACAACGTGCTGCCTGATGGTGAGGCCCGACAGATCTCGCCGGCAGCTTAAGACTGATTAACAAAAGAGCAAGAAAGTATTATGTTCGATCAAAATGTAACTTCTCCTTTTACAACTACTGTAACTACTCCGTCACAAACTCAGGCACAAAAACCACTGCGTGACTCTGTTAAGCAAGCAGTCAACAAGTACCTGAAGCAATTAGACAACACCAACATCGACAACCTGTACGAAATGGTACTGGCCGAAGTTGAAGCGCCTTTACTGGAAGAAGTTATGACTTTCACTCGCGGTAACCAAACCCGCGCGGCAATCATGATGGGCATCAACCGTGGCACACTGCGCAAAAAATTAAAGCAGTATGGCATGAACTAAGCCCTGCGGGCCTGGCCCACATAAGAGCACCTTTCGGTGCTCTTTTTGTTTTAACCGCCCAGCCTTGGTTCCGGAGGCAACGGCGGATAAAATAGAAACACTCCGGACACCCACACCATTGTTATTAACCTCATCGAAGCAAAATACCACTATGGAAACACCAAAACCTATCAAACGAGCCCTGTTAAGCGTTTCAGACAAAACCGGCATTGTTGAATTCGCGACTGCACTACATGAAGCAGGCGTTGAGCTGCTGTCGACAGGTGGCACCGCCAAGCTACTCGCTGACAAGGGGCTGCCCGTTATTGAAGTGTCAAACTACACAGGACACCCAGAGATTATGGACGGCCGGGTGAAAACCTTACACCCTAAAATTCATGGTGGCATCTTAGCCCGTCGTGGTACCGACGAAGCGGTGATGGCAGAAAATAACATTGGCCCTATCGATTTAGTGGCGGTTAACCTGTATCCGTTTGCGGCCACGGTGGCAAAAGAAGATTGCACCTTAGAAGACGCTATCGAGAATATCGATATTGGCGGACCAACCATGGTGCGTGCTGCGGCGAAAAACCACAAAGACGTCACTATCGTAGTGAATGCGGCTGATTACCCGCGCGTACTCAGCGAAATGCAGGGTAACGAAGGGTCTTTGACGTACAACACCCGCTTTGATTTAGCCATCAAGGCATTTGAGCACACGGCCGAATACGATGGCATGATTGCTAATTACTTCGGCGCCCGTCTGGATTCTACTGACTGTGCTGAAGACTGCGAGCACGAGCACAGTGAATTTCCGCGGACCTACAATATTCAGGTTAGCAAAAAACAGGATCTGCGCTACGGCGAAAACAGCCACCAGTCTGCCGCCTTTTATGTTGAAAACGACATTCAGGAAGCCTCGGTTGCTACCGCTACGCAATTAAACGGTAAAGAGCTGTCGTTCAATAACATCGCCGATACCGACGCCGCTTTAGAGTGCGTTAAAGAATTCGACCAACCCGCCTGCGTTATTGTTAAGCACGCCAACCCTTGTGGTGTGGCGCTGGGTGAAAATATTCTGCAAGCCTACGACCGCGCCTTTAAAACCGACCCAACGTCTGCCTTTGGTGGCATTATCGCGTTTAACCGGGAGCTGGATGCCACCACCGCACAGGCCATTATCGACCGTCAGTTTGTTGAAGTCATTATCGCGCCTTCAGTATCGCAAGCCGCGACTGATATTGTGGCCACCAAGAAGAATGTACGCCTGCTGGTGTGCGGCGACTGGGCTGGCCAGCTCACGGAAGGTTACGACTTTAAACGGGTTAACGGCGGCCTGCTGATCCAGGAACGTGACTTTGGCATGGTTGATATGGAAGACCTGAAAGTGGTGTCTAAAGTACAACCCACCGAAGCACAACTGCGTGACCTGATGTTCTGCTGGAAAGTGGCCAAGTACGTTAAATCTAACGCCATTGTTTACTGCAAAGACAGCATGACCATTGGTGTGGGCGCTGGCCAGATGAGCCGTGTGTATTCAGCCAAGATTGCCGGCATTAAAGCGGCCGATGAAGATCTGGAAGTGGCTGGATCAGTTATGGCCTCTGACGCGTTCTTCCCGTTCCGCGACGGCATTGATGCTGCCGCAGCGGCTGGCATTAAAGCCGTTATCCAACCGGGTGGCTCTATGCGTGACGATGAAGTTATCGCCGCGGCCGACGAGCACGGCATTGCCATGGTGTTTACCGGCATGCGTCACTTCCGTCACTAATTCAGCATACGCTGTGTAACGTGTTTTTGCGTTGGCCTGACATCACGAATGTAAAAATTTTGTGTTAGGCTAGCGCAACAAGCTGTTGCTCATTAAACGATCTGATGAGTCATGCAGTATAAACAACACGTTGTTAATGACAGAAGGGAAATACCAATGCGTAAATCTGCGGTTCTATTACTTGCCAGCTTACTGGCAACCCCGGCTTTTACAGCTAATGCCGATGCCATTGCTGATGCAGTAGCCAGCGATACACGATCGAGCCAGGAGCGTCTGCGTGACGAATATCGTCACCCTCAGCAAACCCTGCGCTTTTTTGATGTTCAGCCCGACATGACCGTGGTGGAAATTCTGCCTGGCGGTGGCTGGTACTCAAACATCCTCGCGCCATTGCTGGCGGAAGACGGTAAACTGGTAGCCGCGCACTTTAACGTGAAAGCAGACTCACCCAGCTACTACAACCGCCTGTTAGCCAACTTTAAAGAGAAAATGGCCAGTGATGGGCCGTTTAACGCAGTTGAGCTAACCGCTTTTGATCCGCTCGAGCAACTCGATGTTGCCAAAGCCGGCAGTGCCGATCGCGTACTGACCTTTCGCAACGTGCATAACTGGTATATGGCCGACAAAAAGAGTGGCGTAAAAAATGCCATGGAAACCTTTTTTAAAGCGCTGAAACCAGGCGGCATTCTGGGTGTTGTCGATCACCGTTTACCGGAGTCTGACGCCGACGATAAAATGGAATCCTCCGGCTACATGAAACAATCATACGTGATTGAGATGGCAGAAAAAGCCGGTTTTAAACTGGTCGCAAGCAGCGAGATTAACGCAAACGCAATGGATACTGCAGATCATCCACGGGGTGTCTGGACACTGCCACCAAGCCTGCGCCTGGGCGACGAAAAACGCGCTCACTATCTGGCCATTGGTGAAAGTGACCGAATGACCCTAAAATTTATGAAACCTGAATAACTTTACGGAACACTCTTAATGAAGGTACTTGTAATTGGCGGTGGTGGCCGCGAACACGCGCTGGCCTGGAAAGCGTCACAATCCATTGGCGTAACCGACGTATTTGTTGCACCGGGTAATGCCGGCACAGCCACCGAAGCGGGCTTAACTAATGTTGATATCTCAGCGACTGACGTAGATGCATTGGTGGCATTTGCCAAAGAAAACGCTATCGGACTGACCATAGTTGGTCCGGAAGCGCCGTTGGTAATCGGTGTGGTAGATGCGTTTGAGGCAGAAGGTCTTAAGATCTTTGGGCCAAGTAAGGGCGCTGCTCAACTGGAAGGCTCTAAGGCCTTTACCAAGGATTTTCTGGCCCGCCACAACATCCCAACCGCCGATTACCAGAACTTCACCGAGATTGAGCCAGCGCTGGCTTACGTTCGTGAAAAAGGCGCGCCTATCGTAGTGAAGGCCGACGGCCTGGCGGCGGGTAAAGGTGTTATTGTTGCCATGACCCTGGAAGATGCCGAACACGCCATTAAAGACATGCTGGCTGGCAACGCCTTTGGTGAAGCCGGTAGCCGTGTGGTTATCGAGGAATTCCTTGACGGTGAAGAAGCCTCTTTCATTGTCATGGTGGATGGCAAAAACGTGTCGGCGTTTGCCACCAGCCAGGATCACAAGCGTATGGGTGATGGCGATTCTGGTCCTAACACGGGTGGTATGGGCGCTTATTCACCGGCACCGGTTGTAACGCCTGAGATTCACCAGCGCGTTATGGACGAAGTCATTTACCCCACCGTTAACGGCATGGCCGAAGAAGGGTATCCGTATACCGGCTTTCTATATGCCGGCCTGATGATTATGACCGATGGCACACCTAAGGTCATTGAGTATAACTGCCGCTTTGGCGACCCGGAAACCCAGCCTATAATGCTGCGTTTACAGTCAGATTTGGTAGCGCTCTGCCTGAAAGCCTGTGATGGCGAGTTAGGTGGTATTGAGATTGACTTCGACTCCCGCGCTGCCGTTGGTGTAGTGCTGGCAGCCGGTGGCTATCCTGCCGATTACGCCAAAGGCGATGTGATCTCGGGCTTAGACGAAGCCGCGAAACTGGATGGCAAAGTCTTTCATGCTGGCACTGCCCTGAAAGACGGTAAAGTAGTCACCAGCGGTGGCCGCGTGCTTTGTGCCACGGCGCTGGGTAACAGTGTTACCGAAGCTCAACAGCAGGCCTATCAGCTGGTCAAAGCCATTGACTGGGAAGAGGTCTACTACCGCAATGATATTGCCTATCGGGCAATGGCGCGGGAGCAGGCTGGTTTAGCCAAATAAGTCAGCAAATAACAAGCCGCTCACCTGAGCGGCTTTTTTCTACCTGCACTATCAGTAACACGGCTTTATTCCTGGGTTGCCGGCTTCTTATTAAACCGGTTAACCATGTTACCGGTGAATGCCCATACCATTACGCCGCCCCAGGCGATCAGAGAAAAGCCAGCCGGTATACATGCCAGGGCAATTAACCTGACCTGTTTGCGGTTAAACATCATTGCCACCATGGCCGGTAAAAACCACACAAATAGCACCGATGCTCCCACAACGGCAAACTGGGCAGGTGAAGTATTGTCGAAAAGCTGCGTTAAAAATTCCATATCATAGATCCTGTAAGTGAGAAGGTTATACAGGTAGTCTTCCTACGCGCAGAAAAATTACGCTGTTACGCTAAAAACAAAAAAATTGTGCTAGCTCAAGCCTGCTCGCTGACCAGACTTGCTCAACATGATTGCTAACGGGTAGAGTAAAACAGGAGTACTGAGGAGTTTCCATGAACGACCAGCCAATTCGCAACCGTATTTATCATATTCTTGAGTCTCACCGAAAAGGCGATCACCTTAGCCAGGTATTTGACCTGTTTCTGATTGTTCTTATCCTGCTCAATACAGTGGCAGTAATGGCTTCAACGGTAGAATCACTGCACCGGCAATGGCACCCTCAACTCTATGCCTTTGAAATTTTTTCAGTGGTGGTGTTTACCCTGGAGTATGTAGCCCGGGTATGGAGCGCCACCAGTGCTCCGCAAACCGTCAGCTATCGCCAGGCACCATACCGCAAATCCTGGCAGCAGCGTTTACGCTATATGTTTACGCCCATGGCACTGGTGGATCTAGCCGCGATACTGCCCTTTTACCTGAGCATGTTCATCGCCTTTGATTTGCGTATTTTACGCTTATTACGGCTTACCCGGCTGATAAAACTCGGTCGTTACTCCCGTTCAGTTAATCTGCTGTACACCGTTATTCGTAAAGAGCTACGCGTGCTGGCAGCCGCGGTATCGGTTTTGGTTATCGTGATGGTACTCGCCGCCACCGGTATGTACTACATAGAACAACGCGCCCAACCAGAAGCCTTTGGCAGCATTCCGGCCGCACTCTGGTGGGCAATCAATACGCTGACCACCGTCGGCTACGGCGACGTAACGCCCATTACGCCACTGGGTAAGATATTCAGCGGTGCGATAACTATTTTAGGGGTAGGGATATTTGCTTTACCAGCAGGTATCCTGGCCTCCCGTTTATCCGAGCAATTACGCCTGCGGCGCGATACCTTTCGTAAGCATGTAATGGAAGTCATCGCCGATGGCAGTCTGTCGCCACATGAATTATCGCGTTTGAATCAGTTGCGGGAAACCCTTGGGCTCGACGACGATCAGGCCAATTTATTGATCGACATTGCACAGGAATATAACCAGCAAAATCAACATGCCAGCCCCTATCAGTACTGCCCTCACTGTGGTAAATCACTCCCTTCCGGGCAGTCCACCGATTCGCATCAGGGTTGATTATTGGCGCTCACAAGCTTATAAATAGGGATTATCTTATTGAGTATCTGACACAGACCAACTAAGAGTCTGACATTTCGGATCTCCATCAGCCAAAAAGAGTGCGCATGTCGGTAAAACATCCCATTATCGCTATTACCGGTTCATCTGGTGCCGGAACCACCACCACCACGAATGCGATTCGGCATATTTTTCGGAACCTGAAAATCGATGCGGCGTATGTTGGCGGCGATAGCTTCCACCGTTTTACCCGTCCGGAAATGGAAGTAGAAATACGAAAAGCACAGGAGCAGGGGCGCCACATCAGCTACTTCGGGCCGAAAGCCAATGATTTCTCGTTGCTCGAAACTTTATTCAGCCAGTATGCAGAAGATGGTACAGGCCGGTTTCGCCAGTACCTGCATACCTTTGACGATGCCGTGCCGTTTAATCAGATGCCTGGTACCTTTACACCCTGGCAGGAATTACCTAACGATACAGACCTGTTGTTTTACGAAGGGTTACATGGCGGCGTAAAAACCGAAGATATCGACGTAGCCCGCCACGTGGATTTACTGGTGGGCATGGTGCCCATTGTAAACCTGGAGTGGATCCAAAAGATTGTGCGCGATACCACCGACCGGGGCCATTCCCGGGAAGCGGTGATGAGCAGCATTGTGCGTGGTCTGGACGATTACTTCCATTATATTACGCCACAGTTTTCCCGTACCCATATTAACTTTCAGCGTGTTCCCACGGTAGATACCTCCAACCCGTTCAGCGCCCGTGAAATACCTACTCAGGATGAAAGCTTTGTTGTAGTGCGTTTCCGCCGCGAAATGAAAAACGTCGACTTTCCTTATCTGCTGCAAATGATCGACGGCTCCTTTATGTCGCGCATCAACACCCTGGTGGTACCGGGCGGTAAGATGGGCCTGGCCATGGAGCTTATTCTGACGCCACTGATAGAAGACCTGATGAAGCGCAAGAAAAGCCGTGGTTATCAGATGGATTGGGTGCAGTAATTTAGTGGCGGAACAGCGTGTTTCGCCCCCGTGCCATGCATGCGCAGATTTTTAACAGAAGCCCAATTATCCGGCTGGGCTCTTCCTTAAAAGTGCCAATTTGAATATAAGCTGGCGTAGTACACACCAGCCCATCCGGGTACTGCTGAGACACCTCCACAGGGGAGCACTCGGCGGCATAATCGACGGTGTTATTCCCAGAACGGACCCAAACGGGAGGTGGTAACGTAGACAAAGCCTGCTTTCAGCCAATCAGATAAGTTAGTTGTCTTCACCATAACCCAGGCGCGAAGTCTGTTAAAGAATGTTAGGCCGTTAATTTTAACGATTAAACAGAGCCAATAGCAGATTCTGCTTGACTGCTATTTAGTTAATCCATCTTTTGGGTTGGCGTAAAGCGCTTCAAACCTGCTTCTTTTTTAAAGTCATCGAATTCGATGACTTTAAATTGAGGATTATCAAGTTGCTCCCAAATACCTAAAAATTCAATGGTATTTCGATTCCGCAACCAATTGCCGATTATCACACCTGTGCGGTCTTTATGCTTATACCGGGCAATATCAGTAATACAAATATACTCCATACTTTCTTCTTGAGGGACGACCCCGGAGTTTAGCCACCTGGTAGGCGACGGTGCGGTTTCAATCCACGCCCCTGCGTGAGGGGCGACGGGGTCGTAGGAGGCTTTGCCCTTGACGTAGGCGTTTCAATCCACGCCCCTGCGTGAGGGGCGACTTTTCTCATTGGCCCGCTGCTCAGAGACATAATGTTTCAATCCACGCCCCTGCGTGAGGGGCGACGATTCACCTATGTTATTCAGCTCAACTGATAGTGTTTCAATCCACGCCCCTGCGTGAGGGGCGACGTCCGGCGACTGGATCCTGGCAACCGGAAATTGGTTTCAATCCACGCCCCTGCGTGAGGGGCGACCGATTTCTCGGGGGAAAGCGCGGAGATAGTATCGTTTCAATCCACGCCCCTGCGTGAGGGGCGACTCGAGTACGCGGGTGACACTGCCGGAGCCAGGGTTTCAATCCACGCCCCTGCGTGAGGGGCGACCATCACCCCACACCGTACCTTCTGTCGTTACCGTGTTTCAATCCACGCCCCTGCGTGAGGGGCGACTCATGTCAATCCTTAGTGTATCGTTTAGTGATGTTTCAATCCACGCCCCTGCGTGAGGGGCGACACTGCAACACCAAATCCGCCGCGCTGGGGTTCGGTTTCAATCCACGCCCCTGCGTGAGGGGCGACGCCCTGGGTGAGTTTTACTGATGCTACGCTGCTTGTTTCAATCCACGCCCCTGCGTGAGGGGCGACACTAACTGGATCCGCCCGCCCTATGCCAAGGATGTTTCAATCCACGCCCCTGCGTGAGGGGCGACGCCGGACCATAAAGGGTGATGCGCGGAGGCTGAGTTTCAATCCACGCCCCTGCGTGAGGGGCGACTAAGTAAAGCGTTGCCGGTGTCGTGCCTTATCCGTTTCAATCCACGCCCCTGCGTGAGGGGCGACACTATTATTTGTTTACACGGTAAACGATATTTTGTTTCAATCCACGCCCCTGCGTGAGGGGCGACGTTCGCATTACTGATGTGTGTGACTTCAGTCAGGTTTCAATCCACGCCCCTGCGTGAGGGGCGACCCAGGGTGCAGGGCTTAAAATGCCGGATTGGTTGTTTCAATCCACGCCCCTGCGTGAGGGGCGACTCGCCGTTTGTAGCCATAGTGGGGCAATAGCGTGTTTCAATCCACGCCCCTGCGTGAGGGGCGACCCGCCATCCCATTCAAATGGATTAAAGTACCCGGTTTCAATCCACGCCCCTGCGTGAGGGGCGACTACACATAGTCATTTTCTGACACTAATTCACAGGTTTCAATCCACGCCCCTGCGTGAGGGGCGACTATTGCCAGCCAGTAGGTTCTGCTGAGCAAGCGGTTTCAATCCACGCCCCTGCGTGAGGGGCGACCGCCACAAAGCAGGCCATTGCAGACCTTTTAAAGTTTCAATCCACGCCCCTGCGTGAGGGGCGACGTCGATGCGCAGCTCACCGGTAATACATTTAATAGTTTCAATCCACGCCCCTGCGTGAGGGGCGACAATACGGCTGGCGATACGGGTTGCAATACGCCGGTTTCAATCCACGCCCCTGCGTGAGGGGCGACTACCGCCATCCTGCCAGTGATCTGCAACGTGGAGTTTCAATCCACGCCCCTGCGTGAGGGGCGACATATCGGAGCCTGAAAATATAGGCTTGTTATCAGTTTCAATCCACGCCCCTGCGTGAGGGGCGACCCTACCGACGTAAATCGAATGCTGAACGTTGTTGTTTCAATCCACGCCCCTGCGTGAGGGGCGACCTCAGGACTAAGCAAGTACGTCGATATCATCCGCGTTTCAATCCACGCCCCTGCGTGAGGGGCGACTCGGGAACCAGTAATCTTTGCCATCAGGATAGCGTTTCAATCCACGCCCCTGCGTGAGGGGCGACAGGCCATCTTTCAGGTCCCAAAACCCAATAGATAAACCTAGCAATTCCGCTAATGTGTTAACAAAATTACCTTTATCTACACTACATTGCCACTCTACAAGTCACAAGTTCAATGCATTCAAATGGTTAATGTAATCGCTAACTATCCAGATTTTTAAAGAGCACAATGGGTTAGCGGAAGCTATAAAATAATGGGAGTTTTAAATATATCGAAAGAGGGCTTGGCTCCGTAATGTTCGATCTTCTGCTGTCCGTTTTTGCCAAGCTTGTAGAATCTCAAACTATCTACTTCTGCATCAAAAATATCAAATAATTGCTGCTTAAACTGAACCCATTGAGCTGGGTCAACATCGCACTCGAATACTGAGTACTGCACACGAATACCATAGTCCTGACATATTTTTGCAATCCGTCTCAGTCGCCTTTTACCACATTCGCTTTCGAATGACACATCGTAGGTCACCAGAATCAACATAAATTGACCTCACTTAGCCAAGAAGGGCGGATAATGTTGCAAGTCACCACGTAGATGTCTTGCAAGCAACATTGCCTGAATGTGAGGCAGCAAGCCTATTTCAACTTTTTCATTAAGAAACGGATGAACAATACTTTCTTGTTTACGTTGCTGTAATGCTGCAAACAGAACTTTCCGTGCATCATCTTTCATCTTAACCGCGCCACTTACTTCATTTTCAAAGTCGGTGATTTTTATTTGTTGCCGATTTATCAAACTAAGGACCAGTCTGTCGGCCAAATAAGCACGTAATTCTTCCAATATATCCTGAGCCAAGCTGTCTCGACCCGGCCGGTCTGCATGCAGAAACCCCACTTGCGGATCAAGCCCAACCGCATGTAAGGCACCGCTAACATCCTGGCCTATGACACTGTAAACTAAAGACAACATCGCATTAACAGCATCCCTGGGAGGCCTGCGTGTTCGCCTTGAAAAAACAAATTTTTCACGTAAACCGGCTTTAATTAGCTGCTGAAACACTGAAAAATATTGCGCCGCGGCATCCCCTTCAACACCGCGAAGTTTATCTAACGAATTGGCTTGTTTAGTTTGTTCTACTGAAAACTTGAGCTTAGTTACTACTTGAGCAATAGTTGCATTCTGCCCATGATTTCTTAGCTGTCGTTGCAGTAAGCCGCGACAATTCTGGATTTTGGCGGCAATAATATTACGGGCAATTTCTAATTGTGCATTGTCACTGGCTCTATATTGAGCCCGGCGCAGTAAAACGTTGCCAGACTTACGCCCCACCATGCGGGCCTGATATCTTCCAAAAAGATCGAAGTAGGCCAAATTGACATCGTTTTCAGCACAGTGTGCCATCAATCCGGGGGATACTCGGGTCTGCCCAAAACAGTAAATGTTGCTGATGGAATGAATCGGTAATTTTAAAAGAGTTTCATTTTCTTGTTTAATGACAATAGCCTCACGCTCTTTATGGGCATACAAGTTATCTCTGGTTAAATACAGGCTATTTTGCAGCTTCTTCATTCAATGTCCCTGTTCATAGCAAACAATGCTGCGATGTAATCAGCACTATTGTCCTTTGCAACATGTTGAGGATTACAAATATCGATCAACGAACATGCCTGGCACTTTTTTTCATATACCGGCTTGGGCAAGAGATCAGAATTTATCAAATGCCGTACCTCTTCGATTATGTGTTGAGTATTCAGCCTAAGTGAAGCCGAGAACTCTACAGACTCCCGCCGGCGAGTTTGCCAGTACCATAAATAACCCACATCAATTGGCTGCTCAGTCATCTCTTCCAAACACAAAGCCTGTGCACAAAGTTGCACCTTGTCCCAATTGCCAGGTTTGTTTTTGCCTTTTTTATATTCAACTGGTGTCAATTGCCCGGTAAAGAGGTTCTTCTCCACCAGGTCAAGCTTTCCTATTACTCCAAGCTGTTCTGCACAAACCTGCACGGCACGCTCAAAACGTACGTCTTTGCGACTTTCGGGATCGCCACTATCCACCCGTTTATGCAACAAAATGCCTTTGGCCGTATGCCAGTTGTCGGCCCACACCTGCTCGTTATGAATTAACGCACATTGGCGTGGGCAAAAGGCAAAGTGTTGTAAGGCGGATAGTGGGACGAGTTTGAGATCGTCCATTACTTAGAAAATTTCCAGAGCCTCAACGCCAAGTTCAACTAAGCCATCTGAATTAAGTTGGATTTTATAATCTGAAAATTCAGCAGCTGGTGTTCCACTCTCCCCCTTAACTCGATCGACGGTAACTCGTTCAAACAATTTATGCGCAGGCGCATTCCCAAGAGCATTTTCATGCTTAAATACTATCAATTTCCGTCCGGCCATTTCTCCTCGTGCAGCGGAATGATCGTGTTCAAACATCATTTCGAGTGATTTCCAGACCTTGTCTAAATCACTATCGGTGAACCCAGTTTTTTCGGCCAATTTTGAAGAAACAAAACCATGGACCCGGTATAAACCGTAAGGAACAATATGCTTACGCCCCATAGTTCTTTCTTTTTCCAAATCTTTTTCATTAGTAACCGCCATTCGTGTAATAGAAATTTCTAGAGGAATAATCGGATCAATAGATTTAGCGAATGCCAATTGTAATGGGCCGCGCACCTGTCCCGAGTTGATTTCAGTAGTCATAACTGCACCAAAAGCCCGTACATCAAAAAAGTTTGCGCACATCCAATCTGTTACTTCTTTTGCTTTGGATTGGTCTTTTGGTAATTTTTTTGATTCAGGTTTAATTTCAAGAGCGTCATAAGCTTTTTGATTTTGCTGGTTCAGAACACTTTTTTCTTGTACATAAATGTCATAACCCGGCGAGCTATATTCACTTAACTGAATATAGTTTCGGATTTTGCGCTTTAAGCTAACATCCGTTACCAGGCCTTTACTGGACTCTGGGTCAAGGCGCGGCATGTTACCAGCATCAGGGTCACCGTTTGGATTACCATTTGTTACATCAAAAAAGTAAACAAATTCATAGCGATTCTGGATAGTCATTATTCATTCCCTTCTATTATTAATTCATTGGATTCAACTGATTGTGCAAAACGTGCATTTTTTTGATGGTAATAACCAATTGAAAAGCGACCTTGATTTTCAATTGAAAAGTGGCGTGGAAACTCTGTTGGCAAAATTCCCATTATTGCCCCTAGCTCTCTTTCAATCGAATAAGCTAAACCAGGCTTGTCCTTTCGAATTCTGGACAGGTGGTGCTTACTACCTGAAAGTAATCTGGGGTAAACGGAATAAGGAACCGTAGATGCAGACGCGTAATATTTGTCTGTAATCGTTGCATTAACCTTGTCTCCCAGGGCAAGTCGTTGAATATTCTCCAACACCGCGAACAACCTGCCTAACAGGTAAGCGGGGTTATCGTTTGATCCATCTAAACTCATAGAAATCTCCTCTTTTCCTAATAATCTGAATTCTCTTTGTAATACCGATTTCACCATGGCAACACGTAAGCCACTGATATCGCCATCAGCCCTAAACCGCGAAAGTAACTGTGTCAATATCGCTCTGGGGTAACGTTGCCCGGTTAAAATGGCACGCATCAATTCACCAGCTATATGTGCTGGAGCATCATTAATGTCCTTCTTTTTTTTATTTCCATTGCTTTCGTACCTGGTCGGAATAAGTTCTAAAAGAAGCCGATATGAAGATGGTGCTGTTTTCCATGGCAAGGGATTTAGTGCTATATCTTGAAAGTGCTCTGCAAATCTTTGTTGGATATGTCCCAGATCGGTTTGTAACCAGAAACGGATGGACAGCCGCGCAGCGTTTGGAGCCAGTCCCAGAATGTAAAACTGGGTGTTTGGCTCCAGATCGGGTGAAATCTCCGATAAAGGACGCCCCTTCGCTAATTTTTCCAATTCGGAAGCCAGTGCCTTTGCTTCACTTTCATCTGTGGGCGACGGCGGATTAAAGCCTGTCATAAAAAACGTTTCAGCACTTTTGGCTTTTCGTTCATAGTCTGCTAATGCCCAAAATACTAAAGTGGTATCGCCTAAACTGATGACCTGATCATTCTCTTTTCGCAGCAAATAATTTAGTGCAGTGGTGTAAGCAAAGGCTGCTTGCTCAGAAACTGGCGCATTGTCTCCTTGCCCTTTTCCAAAAGATTCGAACGACTCTTTATTAAAAGAGACAATAGAAACCCCGGAACTCTGTCCACCTGAAACACCTTTAATCGCCGGATGTAATCTGGAAATAGGTGCTTGTTCTCCAGTAATTAAACACATTGCTTCCTTGGCATCATCCGATTGGAGCTGCGCTCTCCAAATAGTCTTTGCCTCTAAGCATTCATGGACATACTTACGCAGACCATCTAACTGAAACACCACGTTAGCATCCAGTACATCCGGTGAAAGTACAGATTCGGCAAAGTTCTCAGGCTTCCAATTTTTCAAAAACAGAACTAAAGCCTTTAATCCTTTATCTTCGGCATTCTTGAAGAGCGACACATGTAAATCCCGAAATGCTTCAAAGGTTGGCATGGACAATTCAAATAACGCTTCACTTTTTTTATCCTTTGGTAAACCAACGCCCAATACATAAGCGGTTTTATCCCATAGAAAATTCGGTTTGATCCCCGATGTTCTCTTTTCTGGGCGCGGTACATTGAGTAATCTAGGTTTTGGCTTTTTTTCTTCGGATAAATTTGGTACTAAATCAACTAATTCCCCTCGTTCAGAAAGGACCAGAATATAGCCGATTTTTTCTTCACTAAAACCAAAAGAGGGAACCGCCCCATTGCTCGTCGTAATGAGACGCTCGTAATATTGAGTTAAGGCAGATAAAATCACTGTACCACCTCCGGAGAGTAAAACGGTGGCACCTCGACCACACCATTAGTGAGTTCAGCTCTAAAAAATCTTGGCTCTGCATCTTTTGAAAAATCAATATCATGTAACATCCAGCCTAGATCTTTGTTGTCGAGTACCAATTCCGACGGAGGAAAATCAGCTTCGGATTCAATTAACGAAAAATACGCAGGGAATTCCCGGTTACCTAAACAAGGCTGATGAAAAAATTGACCTTTGCGCGCCCTGCGGTTAAAAATATCCAGATGCTTGCCAACGCTATCTTCAGCACCTGCTTTATCGGTGAGTTCAAAATGCGCTTCAATTACATAGCCTACGTCACGCAGTAAAGTAGTCGCTCTTTGCTGTCGATTATTTGGTTTATATGGATTATCAATTAAGAATCCTAAACCTGAAGTGGATTTTCTTTTTATTGCGCCCGAAACGGTGGTTTGAGAGATTTTACAATCTCCTAATTCATTGCGCCGAATTGACTCAAAACGAACAGGTTTGAGTACATGAATGCGATCAATCACCCAACAAATCGCAGGCTTCCAATGAATAGCTTCCAAAATGCCCCTGGCAGCCGAAGGTGTGATGACATCATAAGAAACACGCTCAACCTTCATCTCTGGTCGGGTAAAGCAGGCATAGTCTCCCCATACATGCAATTTAATACCATAAGCCATTACGCTCTCCTTTTGGCTTGTCACAATTCAAAATTATAATCCCCTTTTAAGAGGGGCGATCTCTCCAATAAAAATTACAACACCAAATTTTCGGCTTTAATAAAATCTGGCTCTGACCAACTTAGCCCAAACTCTGAATCATATATATCCATGTTTATTAACCCCCAAAATTGCTCTGCGAAACGATGAGGTGCCAGCGGTTGAATTACTTTTGCCACCTGTAAGCTGTCAAAACCACCTTGCGGAATCTGTACAACATAGGGCTGTAGCTTCCTCAAAGTGCCACTTACATCATCTGTTGTTTTGAGCTGTTCTAATAGGCTACGGGATGCATCGTCATAGGGGATAAAAACAGGCTGCATAACACTGTCTATAATTCGAAAATCCTTAGCTATTTTCTGAAATGGAAAATCTAATTTTGATGCTCCAACCCGACAGGCTTTTAATATCTGCTTCTGGTCGAGTTCTTCTCCTTTACGCCAATGCACATTGGAAAAATAATCCTTCATAGCGGCTTGATCTAATAAGTTGCCATGCTCTTTACGCAGCACCGCTCGCATATCTGCCGAAAGCCCTTTTAATTCAGGGGGAATAGGCCAGTCGGGAGATTTAAAAATCCAAACATGACTGTCATCTTTGTTCCAGATTCGTTCACGGTTACAGCGACCGGCAGCTTGCGCGATAGAATCCAAACCTGCCTCAGCACGCATAACGCACGGAAAGCTGACATCAACACCTGCCTCTATCAGTGACGTTGAGATCACCCGACATGGAAGTGCATTTTCCGGCTTTAAACGTTCACGAACTAATTCCAGTGTTTCAGTACGATGAGCAGCGCACATCAAAGTTGTTAGGTGATAAACACCTTCTGTTTGCTGCTTTTTAAGGGTTTGAAAGAGCGATTGAGCGTGACGGCGATTATTTACAATGGTGAGAATTTGTTCATTGGTTTGAATGCGAGACAACAATTCATCATCAGTTAACTCCCCCAGATGAGAGACGCTCACCAAGCTGAGTTCTTCAAAAAGTCTTTCTGGATCTGGCGCAATTTCACGCACATCTTCTTCCCGGAAACCCTTATCAAAGTCTGGCTCACACAATGCCGGTTGAGTCGCGGTACAAAGCACTACAGAACAATTGTAGTTACGCGCCAATTCATCAATTACAGCCATTGTCGGACGAAGGAATTTGAGCGGTAGTGTTTGCGCTTCATCCAGAATAATCACGCTACCTGAAATGTTGTGTAACTTTCGGCAGCACGAAGGTCGATCTGCAAACAGGGATTCAAAAAACTGAACAGCCGTAGTCACGACCACTGGCATATCCCAGTTTTCCATTGCTAACTTAAGCTTATCGCGAGTTTCTTCGGCCCCCTCTTTACCCAGGATATTACGATCATCAAAATTGCTGTGATGCTCTAAAACTGCGGCGTCACCTAAATCACCAAAGGCTTCGCGGAACACTTTTGCGTTCTGTTCAATTATGCTGGTAAACGGAATTACATAAATTACTCTTCGCATACCATGTGCCAGAGCATGATCTAAGGCAAATGCCATAGAACTTAGCGTTTTTCCGCCTCCAGTTGGAACGGTTAAGGTAAATAACCCAGGAGAGAGTTTCGACTTATAACGGGCATTATCAAGAATTTCTTTGCGTAGCTGGTTGACCTTTTTAGCTTGATCACATTTGACCAACATGTCAGTCAATGTTTGATCCAACCGCTTTTTTAATTCTGACAGTTGAGGATATTTTCCTCTAAGCAAGGCTTTATTCTTTAAGCTTCTATAAAACTTGTCGGTATCAATATAATCCGCATCAACCAAACACGAAAAGATCATACGAATTAAAAAAGCAAATTGAAAACCTTGTCGCTCAGCATCGGGATTGACTGCAATTTTTGGTAATAGTGATTCAATTGGAGGGATTTCGAGTTCTGCTTTCCAAACTTCATGATCCAGAACCGGTAATTCTTTACCGAATTTTAGGTTCATTCGGTCTTTAAGCGCTCTTCTATCATCTCCTTCAGCAGAACCATTAGCCAACCCAGCATGATGACCAGCAATGGCGTAGGCGACGAACTTATAGAATGGAAATTGATTAAAATGCTTGTCACGAAGCAATTCAGCAGCGATTTTGGCGCCCGCTGTTGCATGGTCTACTTTTTGGGGATTACCTTCAAGTCTCCTTTGAAATTCAGCGGTGTACTTACCTAAATCATGCAAAAGACCAGCTAGGTAACACAATTTATTAGCCTTGAAATACCTTCCATTATGTTCTGAGATCTCTGCAACTATTGCCAAATGATCCTTTAATGATTGCCAATCCGATTTATCACTTTTATTTCCGGAATGTGCAAAATACTTAATCATCACTGAACACTCAAAATAACAGTGCTGGCCACAACGCCCAATAGCCATATACAAAATGACTGCATTATGGAACCGTACTTAGTATCGCCAAAGATATTCATATGGCTCCTTAACTTTTATTCAAAGTAAAATGCAAACGTCTCTAATAGAGCTCTGTTTTCAAGCATTTCACTTGAAAGCACATCACACAATCCCTGACATTTAACCAGTAAACCAACTTGACCGATTCAGCATTATTCTCAGAGTTAGCTGGCAAATAACCAGGGTTTAAGGTCATCTTCGTTTACCAATACTAACTGTTGCTGTTGAGGTGTTTTTGCCAGGGAATCGGTACGTACCTGCATGCCCTGAATAACATATTGAGCCAGAGCGGCTTTAGTTATTATTAGGAGCTCACCATTTTGCATTTGGTAATCCTGCTCAATAATGGTTTTTTGGTCCGGTGTAAAACGGGGATCGGGTTGAAGTCGTATTGTTATATTGGTGTTCCAGCCCTCATCCTTTGTTCGGGTGTGGGTAGCCGCATCTAACAAAAAAGGGGCTCCTCTGAACCGACTTAAAACAAAGTCACGATATTCACAGCGATACTCGCAAAATCCGCGTAAATGCCAGCGCAAACCTGTTTTAACAAAAGTATGTGGCTGTATTACTCTCCCTTCAGCCGTTGTTTTACTTAGCGAAAGGTATTCCACATCTATCCGGCGCTGATGCCTTATTGCAGTGACCAGTCCACGCATTATTTCAGGGGAGGTATGCCTTGGTGGTAACCGCAATTCGGCATGGGTAATACTGTTGTAGAACACTTCAGCGTGATCATTTTGAGTATTCAGCCAGTCCAGATACTCATTTACATCACCACTGATTAACTCACATTTGAGCTCACTATCGGGAAAATGCGCTTTAGCACTTTTATTGTAGAAAATATTGAATGGGTAGATAATTTTGTAGTCTGAAATGTACTTTTTAGCCTGAGTAGTACTAATACCATATGCATTACACAGGTCCTGACTATTTACTCGCCCTTGCCAAAACGCGAGTAACTCAATTAGCCAAAGGTACTTATTACCAACACCGTTATCCATAACTCAATTCCATTTATTTTGCGACCATGGCGTTAAAACAATAATGACAGGCAGATCGGCTCTTAGCAACCAAGGGCATATCTCTGTTTTTCAAAAACAAAACTCTTCACGCAACCGCCTTAATGCAGATGTAAATAAACTCAGTTGCTAACATTAAGCGCTTTAGTTGTAAGACCAAAGTCTCTTATAATCAAAATGAATACTAAGTATTAACGCCTGACACGGCTCATTCACCGCTTAGCCCTTTACTGGCGAGGGCTTCGCCGTAAAATACGGCCACTGAAATTGCGGAATCCCCCCTGATGATAGATACCATTCTTATTACCCTGGCCGCCCTGGCCCTGCTTGGCGTGATGTTCGAAGAAGTCCTGCATATCAACAAGGCAAAGATCACCCTGTTTTTTGGCACGCTGGCCTGGATGATTCTTTTTATCTCTGCCGATAGCCCGGCCTCAACCGACGCGGTTAACGAAGGCTTACTGCATAACATTACCGAAATCTCCACCCTGTGGTTATTCCTGGTGGCGGCCATGACCTTTGTGGCTTACCTCAACCGCAAGGGGCTGATTGCCAATATGCTGAACCTGGTGATGCCAACCAACATTTCACTCAAAAAGCTGATGTTGATAACCGCACTGTTCAGTTTTTGCTTTTCCTCACTGGCCGACAACATTACCGCTACGCTGGTGTCTATCGCCATGGTGTTATCACTGGGACTGCCGTTTAATCAAACCATGCGCTTTGCGGTACTGGTAGTTTTCGCAGTCAATTCCGGCGGCGTGTCGCTGATTACCGGTGATGTCACCACGTTGATGATCTTTATGCAAAAGAAAGTCACCATTACCCAGTTGTTCTGGCTGCTGGTGCCTGCCTTCCTCGCCGTTATGGTACTCACCGGATTGCTAAGTATCGGCATGAGCGGCAAGGTAAAAATTCGCAAAACCACCTATGCCACCAACACTATCGATTATGTGATCGCTGGTATTTTCTTAAGCACCATTATCGCAACGCTGATCCTTAACGTGTTGTATGCCATTCCGCCGATGCTGACTTTCCTGGCGGGTATGGCGATTATGTTTCTGGTGGCCAACCATATGGGCGAAGATGACGATCAGGACCCCATTATGGATTACATCCGCTACATAGAGTTTGATACCTTGCTGTTCTTCCTGGGTGTACTGCTGTTAGTGGGTATGCTGGAGCATATCGAAGCCTTGCACTCTTTGCTTTATCTTTACCAGGTCTTCCCGCCGCTGGTAGCCAATTATGTGATGGGCGCAACCTCCGCCCTAATCGATAACGTACCGCTAACAGCGGCGTTGCTTAAGGCCAATATCGGCATGTCGGTGAGTGAATGGATGTTACTGACCTATGCCGTAGGCGTAGGCGGTTCGCTGCTCATCATCGGCTCGGCAGCCGGCATTGTTACCATGAGTAAAGTAAAGGGCCTGAGTTTCGCCCGTTATGGCAAGTATTTTCTACTGTTGCTCATTGCCTACTCGGTGGGCTACGCGCTCGTTTACGGCGTTGCGACTTACGTGATGCCCGGTGTTGCCTGAATCAGGCGCCTGACACGCTTTGTAACAATCCGTGCCGGTTCGAAACATTTGAGCACTTTTGTCTGCTATCACTTAGGGTTATAGTGATACCGGAACGCGGTTGTCAGTGAGGCAGAAATGGGTCAGGAAACATCAAAGATATTAGTCGTCGATGACGATATGCGGTTACGTAGCTTGCTTGAGCGCTACCTGGTGGAGCAGGGCTTTCAGGTAAGAAGCGCGGCGAATGCCGAGCAGATGGACCGCCTGTTAGAACGTGAAAACTTTCATTTGATGGTCCTTGATCTGATGCTGCCCGGTGAGGACGGCCTGTCTATCTGCCGCCGTATGCGTCAGGCAGAAAGCAAGATGCCAATTATTATGTTAACCGCTAAGGGCGATGAGGTAGACCGCATAATCGGGCTGGAAATGGGCGCCGACGACTACCTGCCAAAGCCTTTTAATCCGCGGGAGCTGCTTGCCCGGGCTAAAGCCGTGCTGCGTCGTCAGACACATGAGGCCCCCGGCGCGCCTTCTATGGAAGAGCAAATTGTCGAGTTTGGCAGTTACCGGTTAAACCTGGCCACCCGCGAAATGTCCGACGACGGCAAGTCGCTGTCGCTCACCAGCGGCGAATTTGCGGTATTAAAATCACTGGTTACTCACCCCCGTGAGCCATTGTCCCGCGACAAACTGATGAATCTGGCCAGAGGCCGTGACTATAGCGCGCTGGAACGCAGCATCGATGTTCAGGTATCCCGCCTGCGCCGCATGCTGGAGGAAGATCCGGCCAATCCACGTTACATCCAGACGGTATGGGGTTTAGGTTATGTGTTCGTGCCGGATGGCGCGGTTGCCCAGTAACATAACCTGTGCGATTACTCCCTAAAAGCGCCTTTGGCCAAACCGTACTGCTGATTGGCGTTTTGTTGTTGATCAATCAGGTCGTCTCTTACCTGTCGGTCACCATGTATTTTATCCGGCCCAGTTACGAGCAAATCAACAGCCTGATTGCCACCCAGGCTGCCACACTCAAAACCCATGTGGACGAACTCGACAACCCGGAGTACCTGCGTACTTTAAAAGCACAAACCGGCATTCGTATTTTTACCGATACCGAAGCAAAGGCAGCCAGACTGGGGCAGGCGACCTTCTATCAGTTTATGTCTGCTCAGGTCACCGAGCAACTGGAAGAAAAAGCCGAAGTGCGCATTAGTGCGCCCCAGCTTGATCAGCAATCCACGCCCTATTATGTGTGGATCAAAATCGCCACCCTGCCAGACAAGTGGATTCGGGTTCCGGTGTATGGCTTAAGTGAAGCCAATATTTTTCCGCTAACTCTGTATCTGTTGCTGATTGGTATTTTAAGTGTGGGTGGCGGCTGGCTGTTTGTACTTCGCCTTAACCGACCACTTAACGCCTTGCAACGCGCCGCTATCAAAGTGGGCAGGGGTCAGTTCCCGCCGCCACTGAAGGAAGATGGCACCAGCGAAATGATTGAGGTAACCAAAGCGTTTAACCGCATGAACCAGGGTATCAAACAGTTAGAGCATGATCGCATGGTAATGACGGCGGGGATTTCCCACGATCTGCGCACCCCACTTACCCGCATTCGCCTGGCCACCGAAATGCTGCCCGAAGACCAGGACTGGGTGAAAGAGGGCATCGTCAGCGATATTGAAGATATGAATGCGATTATTGATCAGTTCATCGAATACGCCCGGCAGGAACAACAGGAACGCCAGACCATCGCCAACCTGAACCCGTTAATTACCGAATTAACCGATGCCCGCAATACCAATCAGCAATTTAATCCTTCCGCGGCAGATCGTCAGTCCATTCATCTGGAGCTCAATCCGCTGCCGAATATTCCATTGCGTAAAGTCGCCCTCAAACGAGTGCTGGATAATCTGATTGAAAACGCCTTCCGCTACGGCAGTAACCATATAGAAATCACCACCTATTTTGACAAGAAGCAGAACCGG
This sequence comes from uncultured Alteromonadaceae bacterium, assembly GCA_950073835.1. Lineage (GTDB taxonomy): Bacteria > Pseudomonadota > Gammaproteobacteria > Enterobacterales > Alteromonadaceae > Alteromonas. Next base: position 34,718 of record CATMRP010000007.1, on the reverse strand, counting down.
GTGATCTGTAAAGTACGGGATTTTGGTCAGGGCATTCCTGAGGATAGTCTGGAAAACGTCTTCCGCCCCTTCTCTCAGGGCGACTCAGCGCGCAACTCTGGCGGCTCAGGACTTGGACTGGCCATCACCAAGCGTATTATCGAGATGCATGGCGGGCAGATTAACCTGCGCAATCATCCCGAGGAAGGCCTGATTGCTGAATTCTGGCTGCCCAGCGAGGGGCTGTAAAATACGGCCTAGCCTTGCTTAATAATGCGGCTGTAAAACCAGGTTGCGCTCCACAGTAGCACCGCCGCCATCGGCACGGCCCAGTAAGCTACTTCAATAGAAGCCATCCCGGCCCAGGCGCCGGTGCCAAGCGACACCAACTGCACTCCCATGGCATTACCAAGAATGGTTATTCCTGATAGCAACGGGCCTTTTTCGCTGTCGATATTCATGGCGGCAGAGAGGATTAACGGGAAGAGCCCGCCAAGCCCCAAACCTAACAGGAAGTTACCCAGCATTATCGGCATAAAGGTATCGCCCAGCTTGGCAATAATGGCACCGGCCAGCAGCATGGTGACCAGCACCACCATTAAGCGGTGTACGCTAAACCAGCGAAGAAACCAGGCAAAGCACAACCGACTCAACGCCATCCCGCCGGTAAAGCCGGCTAATAACAAACGGGCGGCATCCCCGTCGAAACCCAGCCCCTGCTGCGCGTAACTCACAAACCAGTTAACCGTACCAAATTCCACCGCACCATAGCCAAAACTGGCTACCGCCAATAATAAAAACACCGGCTGACGCACGATGGTGGCAAATGCCAGGGTTTGTTTAGTGGCTTCTTCCTGTTTGTTTTCTACCGCTAATTTTGCCTTGGCATTACGCACACTTAAGAAAGTAAACAGCGCCAGAATAACCCACAAACCGGCCAGAAAGTGCAGCGGTAAGCGCCAGTTAGCCTGCCACAAAAAGATAAGCGACACGTAAAAAGACGCCACCAGCGTGCCCAGGCTAAACATAAAATCCATAACGCCCATCATGGCAAAGCGCTTTTCTACATAAAGCTGAGCGATAACCGTATGACCAATGGTAATTTTACAGGAGCTCAGTACGCCAACAATAAACACAATCACCAGCAATCCCGGCCAGTTTGGCATTAAGCCGGCAATAACGATGAACAGGGCATTCACCAGCGATAAACTGGCAAACAACGGTAAGAACTCAAATCGCGACGCATATTTGCCACCAATAATCGCCCCCATCATCATGCCCAGTGAAAACAGCGTAAACAACGCGCCACTAACAAAACTGCTCATGGTCAGCTCTGCCGCCATACGTGGCAGCAGGATCCCCCACATCAGTAGCAAAATACCGAGCAGAAAAAAGCCGCTGAAAATAACGGTAGTGGCCAGGGTTCGATTCATTAGTTCTCCGTCAGACGCGTCGTTCCGGCTCCCAGATAAAAGCCGACTACGTTAGCAATAGCATCGAACCTGTGGGCACATCAATAAGAATTCGTATGCAGCGCGTGATTTCGTTAATGTACTTAACAATTCTAGTAATCACCGCTGCATACAAGTAAAAGTATGAGAAAAGGGTTAACTACGCCCGGCTAGCCGTTGCCGCGCACCAGGCTCTCCAGGCGCGCCAACTCTTGTTCCAGTGAATTCGCCGGCATCGAAGTGCCAGCCCGGGTATACCAGTAACGGGCATTAAACTCATCACCTTCGACCCGGTGCAAATAGCCGTGGATCAGGCAGGAATATTCATCGTTATAGTCCTGAACCAGTTCGTGAGAGCCATCCCAGTCACCGGCTCTGGCCAGCTCAAGCGCTTTAACATGAAAGTCAGCCATCAACAAACCGCTTACTGTGAAGCTTCTGGTGCGCTGTTATAGCCACTTTTTAACGCTTCCACGTCAATTTCATCGAAGCGATATTCTGTGTGGCAGTACTGACAGTTCATATTGATAGAACCTTCTTCTTTAATGATGGCCAGCAGTTCGGCTTTGTCGATGTTGCGCAATGCTTCGGCGCTACGTTCCCGGGAACAGGTACAGGCAAACGTCACCGCTTCAGGGGCATACACTTCAACGGTTTGTTCATGATACAACCGGTACAATACATCCTGAGCAGGTAAGGCAAACAGCTCCTCACTGGTCATGGTTTCAGTTAATGTACACAGGTGTTCAAATTCACTGTCGGCAGTCACGTTGGTGGCTTCACTGCTGGTCGGCACTACCTGCAAAAACATCCCGGCCACTTTAGGTGCGTTTTTGTCTGCTAAGTCAGTGTGAATAAACACGCGGGTTGCCAATTGTTCTGAGCGTTCAAAGTAATCTTCAATACAGCCGGCCAACGAGCCTTTATCGAGCGCTACAACGCCCTGATACCGCTCCCCCTCGGTAGGCGTAATGGTAATAACCAGCACAGCGTTAGCCACCAGATCGGCAAAGCTCGCGGTTGATAAATCGGCTTCCTCGTCCCATCGGGCAACGCCCCGCAGGGTTTGTTCGTGGGTGGCATTGACCACGGCGTAGCGCACTTTACCCTGACTTTGAATTTGCAGCCCCACTTCCCCTTCAAATTTGAGGGTGGCGGTTAACAAACTGGTGGCTGCGGCCATCTCGGCCAGCAGTTGCTGAATGGCCTGCGGATAATCGGTGCTGTGTACGATTGGCTTTAAAGTGTCCTGCAATCTAACCAATTCACCGCGCACGCTGGCATCAGTGAATAAATAACGATGTAACTGATCAAACTGATTCATGGTATTTCCTGTCTGTCACCAGTGTTATCACTGATGTTTAAATTTAATAAGTTCGCGACGCTGTTTTTTGTCGGGCCGGCTTTCCGGTCGCGGATTATGGAAACTTTGCGATTTTCGGGCGGCCTGATTCTCTTCCCTTTTAGCGATGCTTTCCGACGTCTCTTCATATAATAGCTGAGCGTCTTTGGCTGGCAGGCGTTTTTCAGAAACGTCCTGAATTATGAGCTCTTTTACATCCCAGCCGGCAGGCACCCGAATGGCTGCACCGGGCTCAACAATTTTACCCGGCTTGCTTTTTTGCCCGTTGTAGTGAACTTTTCCGGCCTGAATCAGGTCTCTTGCCAGTGCACGGGTTTTGGTTAACCTCGCTGCCCAGAGCCATTTGTCCAACCGGACCTTTAGTTCATTGGTTGCATCATTAGCCATCGGTTTTTCTCATGCGTTTAATTACTAAACTGTAATATAATTTTAACCTGATCGGATTAATGTTGTTGCCCCCGCGCAGACTAGGCTATGATGGGAACGTTTTTTCGCGGTTATTTGTTCACCAATTAGTTGTTTTCAGATGATATTAAATCAATCCAGCTTACAAAATTTACCGGCCTTATTTAGCGCCCACCAACCACGCCTTCGACTCGCGGTGGTGGTGTTATTGTGCCTGTATCTTATCGCTTTCGCTGCTGAAATCACCTGGAAACTCATTCCCGAGCCAGACAGCAATGCCAGCCTCGCCGGGCTCAACACCGCTGGCTCCCGCTCCGCCGGGGCGTCATCAAACTCCCAACGTGGGGTCGACATTACCCAAATACAACGCCTGAACTTATTTGGCGAGGTGAATAAAGCCGCACCACCGCCGGTACAGGAAACCATCACCGATGCACCAGAGACCCAGCTCAATCTGGTGCTTTCTGGCGTAGTATCGACCAGCGCTGAAGATCAAGGTACCGCCATCATAGAAAACCGCGGTAAACAAGCGACCTACGCCATTGGCGAGAAGATTGACGGCACCAATGCTACGCTTTCTCAGGTTCATACCGACCGCGTAATTATTAAAAATGGCGGCCGTCACGAAACCCTGATGCTCGATGGTCTGGATTTTACCAAGCGCCGCGCGGCACAACAATCATCGGCTACCGGCAGAATTACCCGGGACAATAATAACAACAGTGCAACCATGGGCAGAATCGATAACAGCCCTCAGCCAGCTCGCGAGTTAAACGACGAAGCCGTTGCCGCTACCGAAGCCCTGCGTGAAAGCCCATCCAGTTTTATTGATTTTATTACCGTGACGCCAGCGCTTGAGGGCGGTCAGATGGCCGGTTATAAGGTTAAGCCAGGCAAAGATCCGAGCTTATTTGAGTCGGTGGGTTTACAAAACGGCGACATTGTTATTCAGATAAACGGGTTGGACTTAACCGATCCGGCTCAGGCCAGAGAAGCCATGAGCGAATTAAGAACGGCGCAATCCATAGAACTAACGGTGACCCGCGAAGGCGAGTACATTACACTGTATCTGGACATGCCAGAGCAATAATTTGAGCAAGTAAAATACTAAACAGGAATAAAACATGAGGCGAGTTGGTCGAACCTGGTTGACCCGAATGAGCGTAGCAATCTGCACCACACTGTTATGTGTGCAGGCAGCGGCAATCGATCGTATGCCCAAATTTCAGGATACGGATATCAACGAATTTATTACGATTGTTGGTAAAAACCTGCAAAAAACCATCATTGTTGATCCCAACGTAAGGGGCAAAATCAGTGTTATCAGCTACGACATGCTCAATGAGGAACAGTACTATCAGTTCTTCTTAAACGTACTACAAGTATATGATTTTGCTGTGGTTGAAATGCCTAATGGCATTTTGAAGGTCGTGCGCTCTAAAGACGCCAAAACCTCCAATATTCCGGTGGTAGAAAACGCGAACCTCGACGGTGACGAAATGATCACCCGCGTAATCCCCGTGTATAACGTGCCGGTACGTGAACTGGCGCCGATTTTACGCCAGCTTAACGATCAGGCTGGCGGTGGTAACGTAGTGAGCCACGACCCATCGAATGTCATGATGCTAACCGGCCGTGCCGCAGTAGTAAACCGACTGGTGGAGATCATCGAAAGGGTCGACCGTGCCGGTGACGAGGAAGTCGACATTGTTAAGCTGCGATACGCCTCTGCTTCTGAAATGGTACGCATAATAGAAAGCATCAACAAATCACAGGGTAAGCAAGCTGCGGGCGGTAAAAGTGAACCTCGCGTAGTAGCCGATGACCGCACCAACAGCGTTATCGTAAGCGGCGACTCCAAAGCCCGCAAACGTCTGATCAACCTGGTACAGCGCATGGATCAGGAGCTCGAAACCAACGGTAATACCCGGGTTATTTTCCTCAACTACGCCAAAGCCGAAGATCTGGTAAAAGTCCTCCAGGGTGTAAGCGACAGCATTCAGGCCGAAGAAACGGCCGGCACTGGCAATGCTCGTCGTACTTCGTCTAACCGTAATGTCAGCATCGATTCACACGAAGACTCAAATGCATTGGTGATCACCGCTGAGCCGGACATGATGCGTTCGCTGGAAGAAGTCATCCGACAGCTCGATATCCGCCGCGCACAGGTACAGGTTGAAGCCATCATTGTTGAAATGTATGAAGGTGACGGTACGTCACTGGGCATGCAGTTTGTATCAGAAGCTGGTGGCGGTACGCAGTTTAATAACGGTGTGGTACCGGTGGGCGCGCTGGGTGTAGCCTTACGTCAGGCAGAAGATCAGACAACCCAGTCAACCTATGTCACCGCAAACGGTGAGGTAGTAACAACCCAGGATACTACCCAGGGCGATTTCACCAGCCTGGCCAGTCTGCTCGGCAGCGCGAATGGGTTGATCGCCGGGATTGTTGAAAATGGCTGGGGAGCCGTAATTCAGGCTGTGAGTAACGACACCAATTCTAATGTACTGGCAACCCCGCATTTAACCACCATGGATAACGAAGAGGCATTCTTTATTGTGGGTCAGGAAGTACCGGTGATCACCGGCCAGACAACCGGCGCCAACAACTCTAACCCGTTCCAGACCGTCGATCGTCAGGAAGTGGGTATTAAGCTGCAGGTTACCCCGCAAATTAACGAAGGTAACGCCATTCAGCTAACCATCGAGCAAGAGGTGTCCAGCGTATCCGGTGCGACGGCAGTAGATATCTCAATTAATAAACGCCAAATCAAAACCACGGTTATTGTAGATGACGGCGGCACCATTGTGCTGGGCGGCCTGATTGACGAAGATATTCAGGAGAGTGAGTCCAAGGTACCGTTACTGGGTGACATTCCGATTCTGGGCCACCTGTTTAAATCAACCAGCAGCAGCAAACGTAAGACTAACCTGATGGTATTTTTACGCCCTAAGATCATTCGTGATGGCGTCACCATGAATGAGATCAGCAAGCGTAAATACAATTATATCCGTGCTGAGCAGCTTGAGCGCCAGTCACGTGGCGTCGCGTTAATGCCTCGCACCGAAACGCCGGTATTACCTGAGTGGAATGAAAGCCTGGCGCTGCCGCCTACCTATGAGGATTACCTCAAGCGTCGGGAAGAGGAAGAAGCTCAGCAAAAAGCCCAGGATGGCAACGAATGAGCACCGAAGCCAAGCAGCCCGAACTTACCGAATCAGTAGCCAGTGTGGCTGCTGAATCGGCAGAAGAGCTGTTACCGGAAGAAGCGGTAGACGATCAACAGTTGCCCTTTGGTTTTGCCAAGCGGCACAAGGTATTGCTGGAGCTCAATCAGGAACCTGCGTTGCTTTATCACACCAGCGAAACACCGCTGGAAATCTTCAGCGAAGTCCGTCGTTATCATGCTGGATCACTGGTGCTAAAAGAACTCCCGCAAGACCAGTTTGAGCCCCTGCTGACTCAGGCGTATCAGCGGGATTCCTCGGCGGCCAAGCAGTTAATGGAAGATCTCGGTAACGAGAGTGACTTATTCTCTCTTGCTGAAGAACTGCCGGATACCGAAGATCTGCTCGACAGCGAAGACGACGCGCCCATCATCAAACTCATTAATGCTATGCTCGGCGAAGCCATCAAAGAAGGCGCGTCGGATATCCACATTGAGACCTTTGAAAATCAGTTAGTGGTGCGATTTAGGGTGGATGGCGTGCTGCGCGAAATTCTGCGGCCAAACCGCAAACTGTCATCGATGCTGGTCTCACGGATTAAGGTCATGGCGAAACTGGATATCGCCGAAAAACGCGTGCCCCAGGATGGCCGTATCACGCTGCGAATTGCCGGCCGCGCTGTTGACGTGCGGGTATCTACCTTACCATCCAGTCACGGTGAGCGGGTAGTACTGCGTTTACTCGACAAAAATAATGCGCGGTTGAATTTAGCGGATCTGGGTATGACTCAGGTTAACCGCGACCACTTCTCTACCCTCATTCGTAAACCACACGGTATTATTCTGGTTACCGGGCCAACCGGCTCCGGTAAGAGTACCACGCTCTACGCGGGCCTGAGCGAGATTAACTCCAAAGATCGCAACATCATGACGGTGGAAGACCCCATCGAATTTGATTTGCAAGGCATTGGTCAGACCCAGGTTAATCCACGGGTAGAAATGACTTTTGCCCGGGGCTTACGGGCCATTTTACGTCAGGATCCGGATGTGGTCATGGTGGGGGAAATCCGCGATATTGAAACCGGCCAGATTGCCGTGCAGGCCAGTTTAACCGGTCACCTGGTATTATCTACCCTGCATACCAATACCGCAGCGGGGGCGATTACCCGCCTCGAAGATATGGGCATCGAACCGTTTCTGCTGTCATCCAGCTTGCTGGCAGTGTTGTCACAGCGTCTGGTACGTACGCTGTGCCCGGAATGCAAAACATCTCACACGCCCGGCGAGCAGGAAGCCCAGATACTGGGCATCCATGATGCTGCCGATGTTGTGATCTATTCACCCAAAGGGTGCGCAGCCTGTAATCAAACCGGCTATCGCGGCCGTACCGGTATCCATGAACTGCTTATAGTGGATGAAGCGGTACGTACTATGATGCATGAAGGCAAAGGTGAGCAGGCCATCGAAAAATATATTCGCCAGACCACGCCGAGTATTCGTGAAGACGGTTGCCATAAGGTACTTAGCGGACAAACGTCGCTGGAAGAAGTGCTACGGGTTACCCGGGAGGATTAATGGCCGCTTTTGCATACAAAGCCATTGCCGCCAACGGGCGCAACAAGAGTGGCGTTCTGGAGGGCGATAACGCCCGGCAAATCCGCCAGCAGTTGCGCGAAAAAGGCATGGTGCCGCTGGAAGTGGAGCAGGTCGCCGAAAAAAGCGCCAAGCAGTCCTCTTCAGGTTTTCAGCTGTTTCGCCCGCGTATCTCCGCCAGTGATTTATCGTTGCTTACCCGTCAGCTTGCCACTCTGGTTGAATCAGCGTTGCCCATTGAGGAAGCGCTACTGGCCGTTGCCGAGCAAAGTGAAAAGCCGCGCCATAAAAATATGATGATGGCGGTTCGCAGCCGCGTGGTTGAAGGTTACACGCTGGCCGATGCACTCAGCGAATTTCCCAGCGTATTCGACGATCTATATCGCGCTATGGTCGCTGCCGGCGAAAAGTCAGGGCATCTGGATACGGTGTTAAACCGCCTGGCAGACTATACTGAACGTCGTCAGCAAACCCGTAGTCAGGTGATTCAGGCGTTAATTTATCCTGCCATCATGATGTTTTTTGCCTTGATGATTGTGGTGGTGTTACTGACCGTAGTGGTGCCAAAGATAGTCGGGCAGTTTGATCATATGGGTCAGGACCTGCCAACCATTACCACGGTGCTGATCGCCATAAGTGAATGGATGCAAAACTACGGGTTATATCTGCTGATTGCCGTTATGGTGCTGATTGTGGTGTTCCAACGCCTGATCCAACAACCGGCAATTCGCCTGCGCTATCACCGGGCACTGCTAAAAGTGCCCATGATTGGTAAAATCAGCCGGGGGCTCAATACGGCCCGCTTTGCACGAACCCTGAGCATTCTTACCGCCAGTGCCGTGCCATTGCTCGAATCAATGCGGATCTCCACTGACGTGTTGCAAAACCTGTATATTAAAGAACGCATTGCCGAAGCTGCAGTGCATGTAAAAGAAGGGTCCAGTTTGCGGGCCGCACTGGACAATACCCGGATTTTTCCGCCGATGATGATGCATATGATTGCTTCGGGCGAACGCTCAGGAGAGTTACAACAGATGCTTGGCAGGGCTGCCGATAATCAGGACAGGGAATTTGAGTCGCTAATCAGTGTCTCACTGAAGATATTTGAACCTTTGCTTATTGTAACTATGGCGGGCGTAGTGTTATTTATCGTCATGGCCATTATCCAACCAATTCTGGCATTAAATAATATGGTGAATGTGTAATGAAAATGCTTAAACGACAGTCGGGATTCAGCTTAATCGAAATCATGGTGGTGCTGTTAATCATTGGTATCCTCGCATCAATGGTCGCACCGCAAATTCTGGGAAATCAGGAAGAAGCGCAGCTTAAAAAAGCCGCGGTGGATATTCAGCAACTGGAAAGTGCGCTGGAAATGTACAAGCTTAAAAGCAACCGTTTTCCCACCACCGAGCAAGGCCTTGACGCCCTGGTAAGCGCACCAACTCTTGATCCCATCCCGCGTAATTACCCGACCGATGGTTACATCAAGCGGTTACCTGACGATCCGTGGGGTAATCCGTATGTGCTTATCAGCCCGGGAGAAATGGGGACTATTGATATCTTCTCTAATGGTCCGGATGGCGAACCCGGCACTGATGACGATATTGGTAACTGGAACATCAACGACTATCTGAATTAAGGCATTACGCTGTTTATGCGTGCACCAGGTCGTCGCCGGTACAGCTTCGCTTTAGCATCGTTGGCGGCCAACCGCCAGCGCGGCTTTACGCTGCTTGAAGTTATGTTGGTGTTGCTGTTAATGGGTCTGGCGGCCGGCTATGTCATCTTTAATGCCTTCTCCACCGATCCATCAGAGCAGCTCGAGCGGGAAGCCCGGCGCCTGCAGGTGGTTATCGACATGGCCAGTGATTATGCGGTACTTAACCAGCAGCAACTGGGTATTTTTATTGATCAGGAAAATCGTACCTACAGCTTCATGCAACTCAGCGCGGAAGACGAGTGGCAATTCATAGAAGGTAATCCGCTGTATGAGCCGGTGACGCTCAGTGAGCCGTTCTTTTTCACCCTCAATCTGGATGATTTACCCTGGCAAACCGAAGACCGGTTGTTTGACCGCGAAATGTTCGACAGCTCGCTGAGTGTAAATGAACAGGATATTGAAATTGGTGAGGAAGAGGCGCCGCCACCGCCACCACAGATCCTGATAATGTCCAGCGGTGAGATTACGCCTTTCAGCCTGGTGCTTCATTATGAGCCTGAGTTTACTAACGATTTACCCGCCTACTACGTATTAAACTGCCAGGATATGCCACCGCTCGAGCTACTCGGCCCACTGGAGCGACCAGAATGGGATTGAACAGTAGACAGCGGGGCATGACATTACTCGAGGTAATGGTGGCATTGTTTATTTTTGCCATGACCGGCGGCGCCATTATGAAAGCGGCGTCAGAGCATCTTAACGGCGTGGGACAAATTGAAGAAATCACCATTGCCACCTGGGTGGCTAATAACCAGTTAAATGAAATTCAGCTAGAACGCCCCTGGCCGCTGAAAAACAACCTTAAGGGCCAGGCCGAAATGGCCGAACGCACCTGGTACTGGAAACAGGTTGTCAGGGATACCGGCGACAGTGACTTTAAAGCAGTAGAAGTGAGCGTCAGTCTGGATGCAGACTTTAACGACACCATCACAACGGTGATCACCTACTTTGCCAAACCAGCGGAGAATGGCTAATGCGTGCCCGCGGTTTTACTCTGATTGAAATTTTAATTGCCATGGCGATTTTTGCCATGCTGGGGTTGGCTTCCACAGCACTACTTTCCACCGTTATCGACAGTGACGAAATTTCCAGCGAGAAATTTGCCCGATTACAGCAACTGCAGCGCTTTATGCTTATTCTCGAACGGGACGTACAACAGGCCATGCCAAGGGCAGTCCGAATGGAAGGCCAGCAGAACAGTATTGTGATGCGTGGCGGTGAAGAAACCGACGACAGCGACGCTGGCGGCCTGGCTTTTGTACGCGGCGGCTGGCATAACCCGAAACTGGCGCTGCCGCGCAGTACCCTGCAGGGCGTAGCCTACCGCCTGCGGGAAGAAAAACTCGAACGTCTGAATACTGTGTATGTGGATAGTGTGCTGGGCACTGAGCCTAAAGTCAGGGAACTCCTCGACAATGTGACAAACTTTACTATTGAATTTAACACCGGCGGCAGTGAATCCGGCGAAGCAGCCTGGCATGACAATTACATTGGCGAAACCCTGCCGCGGGCGATTAGGGTTACCATTACCCTTGCCGACATGGGCGAAATTCAGCGCGTCTTCGCACTGACGGAGCAAGCGTCATGAGGTTGGAGAAACAACGCGGCGCGGCCTTGTTAATTGTACTCATGGTAGTCGCCCTGGTGGCCATCCTCGCGACAGAGATGGGCGCCAGACTGCAACTGCAGGTACAGCGCGCCAGTAATATCAAAAGCAGTAACCAGGCCTACTGGTATGCTAAAAGTGCCGAAGAATATGCCCGCCTGTCGTTGGTAACGCTAATGGAAGAAACCGGCGATAAAATTACCCTGAATCAGCCCTGGGCCCAGGAATTCGAATATCCCATGGAAGAAGGGGGTATCAGCGTAACCCTGGAAGATATGCAAAGTTGTTTCAATCTCAATGCACTGCCCAACGCCAATCAGACCAATGTTAATAACCAGCAACCCACAGAAGCAATGAACGCATTTGCCCGTTTGTTGCAGTTGACCAATGAAGAAATCCCCAGTTTCACCGTTGATACCGTTAGGGACTCCCTGGCAGACTGGCTGGACGATGATGATCGCATGCGCACCTACGGCGCTGAAGACAGCGAGTATGCCTCCCGCGCATTCCCCTACCTCGCCGCCAACGGGCAGATGAGCAGCCAGTCTGAGTTACGCCTGATCAACGGTGTGGAAGCCGAGTGGCTGGAAGACTTGCTGCCGCAGGTTTGTGTTATTCCTGATAATGATCAGCTAGTAATCAATGTAAACACCCTGAGCGAGGAGCGCGCACCGGTACTGGCTGCCTTAACCGGGCTAAGTCTGTCGCAGGCCTCCTCGATTATCGCAGCTCGCCCACTGGACGGCTGGGATGACGTGAACACCTTTTTAGCCGAACCGGATATTGCCGCATTGAATTTGCAAGCAGAACAAACTCAATGGTTCAGCGTAACCACAGAGTATTTTATTTTACATACCAAGAGCCGTTACAATGAAGCAACGTTTGCCATGACAACCGTGTTAAATGCCGCTTCATCAGGCAAAATAGCGGTGTTGCGCCGCGAATTTGGAGTCATACAGTAATGGAACAGTTAGTTGTTAGGCTGGGTACTAACCTGCACGATCCCGTGCATTGGGTTGTCTGGTCTACCCAAAGCCAGGACGTTATCGCCAGCGGCGAACTCGCCGGTGCCGATACACTGATAAGCCTTGGCGAGCGCACCAGTTTGCGCAGAGCAATCGTGCTGGTTCCCGGCGCGGATGTGAGATTGTGCAACGTTACCCTGCCTGGCAAGGTCAACCGCAAATTACAAAACGCGATTCCATTTATGCTGGAAGATGAGCTGGCTGAAGATATCGGCGAACTGTTTTTTGCCATGGGCCCTTCCCATGGCACAGAGCAATCCGTGGCCATCGTCAGTCACCGCCAAATGGCAAAATGGCAGGGCTGGCTGGAAGATGCCGGGTTCAGCGCGGATGTGATCCTGCCTGATATTCTGGCGCTTCCTCAGCAGGAAGATAACCAATGGGTAGCGCTAACACTGGGCGAGCAATTAATTGTTCGTCAGGGGCCCTGGCAGGGCTTGCAAGGAGAACAGGCGTTTCTTACCGGGGTACTTGCCTTACAGGCTAAAGCCCAGCCTGAGCCGGTTAACTTAAGCGCTCTCACCGACATCGATCTTCATGCGGTACCCAATATTCACCAGCAAGCACAGAACGAAGACGTACCTGCCATTGGGGTACTGGCTAAACATGTCGGTAAGGCATCGTTCAATTTGCTCCAGGGGCAATACAAGCCTAAAAAACAACATAATCAGGTTTGGCAGGTCTGGCGCGTACCACTTATTTTGCTCGCTCTGGTGGTCGTTTTAACCATCGGCGATAAAACGCTCAAGCTCAATCAACTGCAACAGCAAAATGCCGAGCTGACTGCGCAAATCGACGCGCTGGTGAAGCAAGGTTTTCCGGATATCGGAACCTACCGCAATGTACGCCTGAAAGTGCAACAGGAGATGCAACGCCTGGAGCAATCCGGCGACGGCAGTTCGCTGCTGGTCATGCTGGCACAATTAAACAGCGCATTCGCCGCGTCGAATATCACACCGCAAACCTTGCGTTTTGATGCCAACCGAACGGAGATTCGTATGCAGGCGCAGGGCAAGGATTTTAACGCCCTGGACACGTTTAAACGCAGTGCCGAAGCCGCCGGGTTTACTGTAGAGCAGGGCGCCATCAACAATCGCGATGATACAGTCATTGGCACAATGAATATCCGGGGAGCCTCATGAACGCGTTAAAGCAAAAGTTTACGGCGCTCACCGAACGGGAACAGCGCCTGGTGCTGTTATCCGGCCTGGTGGTTTTACTGGGTATTTTCTATTGGGGATTATGGGCACCACTGAATCAAAGTATCAGTCAGCAAAGCCAGTTACTGGAAAGTAATAAAAAGCTGGTCAGCTGGGTTGAAGAGCAAGGGCAAAAGGCCGCCCAGCTACGCCGGACTCAATCGACACCCAAACGGGTTAGCGGTTCGCTGCCGCAGTTGGTTACCAGCACAAGTAGTAACCACTCACTGTCTATATCACGCATGCAGCCGCAAGGTGATGAAATTCAGGTATGGATAGATGAAGCGCCGTTCAACAGCCTGGCTGGCTGGCTGAATGAGTTAGAAACACGAGGCATTGTGATAGAGCAGCTCGATGTTGCTGAAGCCAATGCGCCAGGAATGATAAAAGTCAGACGGTTGGTACTTACAAAATGATGGGCATTAACTGGCGCTGGCTGTTAGCCGGCCTTTTTCTTTATTTGTGTTTACTGGTTGCTTACCTGCCAGCGTCACAGGTGGTTAGCCGAATGAGCCTGCCAGACAACGTTAAGATTGGCACCGTGCAGGGTACGCTCTGGCAGGGTGAGGTCGATAGGCTGATCGTTAATAATATCCCGGTAAATCAGTTAAGCTGGGACGTATCCCCCTGGGCTTTGTTCACCGGCCAACTGGCTGTAGAACTCGATGCGGGTAACATGCGTGACGCCGCGTCAATCGCCTTTAACGGGCCGGTTAGCGTTAGTCTGTTTGATTATCAGGCTGTGTCTGCCGAGGACTTTTTACTGTACTTACCGGTTGATCGGGTGCTGTCTGAAGTGCAATTACCGCTGCCGGTCAATGCTGGCGGCCGGTTTCGGGTTAATATCGAAAACCTGGCGTACTCCGCTCAGGGTTGTGACCAGATGATGGCTTATGGCGACTGGCTAAACGCCCGCGTTGCCGGCACGCAGGGTCCCATCGAGCTGGGCACCTTCTCGGCACAAATCCGCTGTGAAAACGAGCAAATTGTGATAAAGGTAGAAGAGCCCAACGCTTTTGGACTGAGCATGCAAGCCTCAGCCCGTCAGGATTTTTCCGGTTTATCGGTAAAAGGGCAGTTTAAACCCGATCCCGCATTGCCGCAAGAAGTCCACGACGCAGCATTATTTTTTGGTCGCCCGGATGCCAATGGCTATACTCAGTTTGAACTTTAATCCCAGCGTGAGCTTTAATCTGTATACAGCGGCAAAAAATTAAATTTGGCCATGGTCAGAATAATCGCCAGCTCATAAACACTCTGGCGGGTGGCCAGGTGATTGGTTAATAAGCCAATAGCGCCGCCTTTTTGTTTGATATTGTGGGTATCAAACAGGTTATCCATAACATTGCCAAGCTCCTCACCTGCGGTCAAAGACGCATAAACCGACTCTGGCAGGGGCAGGTTAGCACTGCGGCCCACCGACCAGTGCTCGCCATTACAAATGGCTACGTAAGCAAAGGTAGCGGGGCCGTCGGTAAACTTATCCACACCGCCCTCAATGGCCACATACCAGTTGGCCTGATGTTCAGCGAGGCAGGCTTTTACCCGATTCACCGCGCCTAAGCGCGTTTCGGCTTCAGTCATGGGCTGATCGGCCACCAGGCTTGGCGCATCAACGCCAACCACCTCTAACTTATCATCCGCCTTAAAGACCTGCTGCAGGGCAGCGCGGGTAGCATTTATCTTGACCGGATTTTTAGAACCCACAACTACTTTCATGTCACCGTTTCCGTTTATGCGTTTTTAAAAGGGTTATTAGTAATATCATCGATGAGGGTGCGATAGTCGCTGATCGCCGGGTAGCCCTCGATTTCCCGCTCGGGTTGCTTGCTATCGGGATTTTTCACTGCCAGTACATGCTTTATGCCAAAGGTTCTGGCTGCCTCAAGAATATTGAGGCTGTCATCAACAAATAACGTGGTGGACGGGTCGAAACCCAGGCGTGCCTGCAGTGCCAGCCACAAGTCCTGCGACTCCTTGGTAACGCCAAATTCATGGGTGGAAATGAGGGTATCAATATGTGAGTCGAGTTTGGTGTGCTCTACCTTTAACGACAGACTCCCCGGATGTGCATTGGTCACCAGTACCACCTCACGGCCACTGTTATGCAGAGCATCCAAAAATGGCAGGGTATCGTCACGCATAGCAATGAGGTGTTCTATTTCCCTTTTCGCCGCCACTATATCCATATCCAGATGCTTTGCCCAGTAGTCCAGGCAATACCACTCAATGCGGCCACTGACCCGTGAATAGCGCTCATGCATTTCCTCGCGGCACTCTGCCAGCGAGCGGCCACTTTTCTCGGCCAGTTTTTTCGGTAAGTGCTCCAGCCAGAACTGATTATCGAAGTGCAGGTCCAGTAAGGTGCCGTCCATATCCAGTAAGACGGTATTGATTTCGTTCCAGGGCAGAAATGGCAAGCGCTTTTCCTCTAAATACGTTAACCTTAAGTTTGACAATATGATAACGAAAGACTGACCCAAACAACATGAGCAATATCGATAAGGACAAAACGCTTCCGCAGATCCACCAGCGCGAAATTGTGGCTGAAAGCCGCTTTTTCAGGGTTGAGCGTGTGGATCTCGAATTTACCAATGGCGCAACCCGTCAGTTTGAACGTATGGCAGGTTACAGCCGCGGAGCGGTTATGATCGTTGCGGTACAGGATGGCGACTTTCTGCTGGTCAGGGAGTATGCGGCCGGTACCCATACATACGAACTGGGGTTCCCCAAGGGCCTTATCGATCAGGGCGAAAGTATTTTAGAAGCGGCGAACCGAGAGCTGAAAGAAGAGGCTGGCTTTGGTGCCAGAGAGCTTCAGGCCATCCATAAAGTGAACATGGCACCAACCTTTTTTAACGCCCAGATGAATATTGTTATCGCTCACGACTTATATCCCGAAAGTCTGCCTGGCGACGAGCCGGAACCGCTTGAACTGGTACGCTGGCCGATCGATCAGGCCAACGAGCTGCTGGCTCGCGAAGACTTTATTGAAGCGCGTTGTATCGCTGCACTGTTTCTTGCTCAAAAGTGGTTAAAGGAGCATCCGGACTATGCCTGATAATACTGATCATGATTTGCTAAAAATAGCCAAAGACGCCGCTCTGGCCGCTGGCGAAGCCATTATGCGGTTGTATGATGTGGGGGATTTCGAAAGCTACCAGAAAGCCGATGAATCACCGGTCACCAGTGCCGATTATAAAGCCAATGAAATTATCACCGAACATTTAACCCGACTGTCACCGGATATTCCGATCCTTTCGGAAGAAACCAAACACGCCAGTCTGGAAGAGCGCAAAACCTGGCAGCGTTACTGGTTAATCGATCCGATTGACGGCACCCAGGAATTTATCGCACGCAGCGGCGACTTTGCCGTGAATATCGCGCTGATTGAAGACAACAAGCCTAAGATAGGGGTGATATTCTGGCCGCCCGGACAAAGCCTGTATTACGCTCTGGCCGGACACGGTGCCTTTAAAGACTCGCCTGAAACCAGTGGCCCCATCAGTGTGCGCAAGCTGGATGATCCACATAACAGCGTGGTGATCCTGGCCATTAGTCGTCGCCAGCCGCGGGAACGGGTGATTTCTAAACTATGTGCCAAGCGGGTGTATCAAACGCTGCCATTAGGCAGTTGCTCGCTCAAGTCTTGTTTTATTGCCGAAGGTAAAGCCGACGCCTTTATGCGCTTGGGTGTTACTGGCGAATGGGACACCGGCGCTTCTCAGTGCATTGTCTCAGAAGCGGGCGGGGCCATCTATGCTGCTGATTTTGAGCCACTTAGCTACAATCAGCGTAAAACGTTAGAGAACCCGGACTTTATTGTACTGGGCGATCAAAATGTGCCGTGGCGGGACATTATTCAATATTAGGGAGTAAGTGTTTTTATGCTTAAGCAATCATTAGTTCTTCTCAGCAGTTTACTGGTAGCGCCGGCGTTTGCCGACTGGACCGTTGCACCAGAGCATTCCAGCCTGCACTTTATGTCGACCAAAAATGCCCAGGTAACCGAGGTGCATGCCTTCGAAGAGCTCTCCGGCTCAGTTTCAGACAGCGGTAAACTGATGATTGAGGTACCACTTAGCTCAGTCAATACCAACATTCCTATTCGCAATACGCGGATGCAGGAGAAGCTGTTTAATGTAGCCAAGTTTCCGGCCGCTACTTTTACCGCCGACGTACCCGCTGACTTAATGAAACTAAAAGCAGGCAGCAGCACTACTGCGAAAGTCGATGGCACGCTGTCGCTGCACGGGGTGGAAGCTCCGGTCAGCTTTAACGTGAGCGTTAGCAAGGTGTCTGCCGATACCATGGTAGTAAGCACGGTATCGCCCACCCTGATTGGCGCCGAAACCTTCGGTTTAACAGCTGGCCTTGACATGCTGCAGAACATTGCAGGCTTAAAGAGCATTACGCAAACCTCACCAGTGACCTTTTCGGTAACCTTTGAAATGGAATAAGCGCTAATACCAGAGCGTGAATAGCAAAAGGAGCAGCGATCTGCTCCTTTTTTGTGGGTGAAACCTCAGCCTGCCACTAGTAAAAGCTGTAGGTAACCGACAAACCGAAAGTCCGTGGCATAGCGTACAACTCGCTTGAGAAGCTTAAGTCGGAAGTGGCTTTATCATTACGACTGACCAGGGTTTCTTCATCAAACAGGTTTTTACTCCATAACATCAACTCCCACATACCATCATCTGATACCAGGCCTAGCTGTGTATTCACCAGGTTACTGCTATCCAACTCAGTGGTGGTAAGATTTCGCGCATCAGATTGTATTTCACTGCGATACGAATAGTCGGCGTTGGCAAATAGCTCCCAGTTGTCAGCTACGCTGGCGAGGTAATTCAGCGCCACCGCATTGGTCCAGGTAGCCGCACCAGGTAATTGATTACCGGTACAATCGTCTACCGCATGACAATTAGCAAAGTCACCAAACTTTGCATCGGCGTACCCCAGATTGGCACTAATTGTAAGAGACGGGGTTAACCGATAGCGAATTTCGGCTTCGAGCCCCTGACTGGTTGCTGTCGGGCCGTTGATCACCCTATTCACGCCATTATCGTCAATGACACGTGTTTGAATATCTTCGTAATCGAGATAAAACACCGCCATATTCAAGCGCAGACGGCGCGAGAGTAAGTCACTTTTCATGCCTGCTTCATAGCTGGTGACCTGCTCGCGCCCGAAATCCATCACCGGATTGGCCGGGTCGCCGCCAATCGATGCTGTTGATTGTGGCCGAAAGCTATAACCGCCTTCTTTAAAACCACGGGATACCTTGGCATACACATTCACCGTCGACGAAACGGTGCCCGAGATACCACCGGTCCATGACACAAAACTATCATCAAAGCGTTGTTCAGTAGTGGGTATGTCAATATAGTCCAGCAGATAAACGCCCGGCAGAGAGGTGGCAAAGCCTTGCTGAGCAAAACTCATTGCTTTCTCCACAGCGGAATAACGTATCCCAACAAAGCCATTTACCGCTGAGCTGAAGTCATAACTTAAGTTGGTAAACACCGCGCTACTGGTTGTTTCAAGAGTACCATCGAGTACTATGGCACTACCGGGTAACAAATTCAGGTTTTGCGGGTATCCGTCGGGCAATCCTGTAGGGATAAAATAAATGCCTGAGCCCGTGCCAAACTGCTGGCGGTTCTCAGCTTCATTGTTAAGGTAATAGAGACCTGCCACATAACGAAAGTCCTGATCATCAGGCGAAATAAGCTGTAATTCCTGAGTGAACTGCTTATTGTCTTCACGTTCTTCACTGGAAAATATCGCGACGCTGGTGTTGTCAGTATCCAGCCCGATAACGGCGTCGTAATCTTTTTTTGCGGTGATGGACTTTAGCTCAAAGCCGTTGGCAAAACGGTAGCTAACCGTACTGTCTATTCCCCAGTTTTCGCGCCTGGCAAAGTTGTCTTCGCTATTCACCGATACCGTGCGAATATCATCGCTAAAGTGCGCTTCGGGTGTCATTCCCTGTGCTGCCAGCCCCAGAAAACCTAATCCCAGAGCGTAATCGGTAAGCCGACCAACCGGTGGTAAACTATCACCATCGGACATCTCAGCATTGATATCAATAGTCAGGTCAGCGGTTGGTGTGTAACGAACCTGTGCACGGCCACCATAGCGATTTTCCGTACCCAGCTTCTGGCCATCAGCCCGATTGTCTATGTAACCATCCCGGTCCACATTGAACGCAGTGATACTGGCGGCCAGGATATCTTCAATCACTGGCATACTGGCGTATGCATTCACCCGGCGAAGATTGTAGTTACCAACATCCAGTTTCACTTTTGCCTCGGTAAACTCGGAAGGTTTCTTGGTAGTGATACTCACCACACCCAGATTAGTATTCTGACCAAACAGTGTACCTTGCGGACCACGCAATACTTCCACTCGTTCAATATTGCTTAAATCCTGATTAAAGCCAGTTGCTCTGGAATACACAACCCCGTCAACATAAATACCAAGACCAGGGCTGGTGCCGGAATTAAAGACACCATTGGGGCTGGACGGCACACCACGCATATTCACAGTCGTGGCGAAAGGCGACGTTACCACCATGCTTAGATTTGGCACTGAGTACTGCAAGTCCTGAAAACTTTGCAAATTACCTCGCTCAAGCTCTTTATTGCCCAACACGGAAAGTGCTAACGGTACTTCCTGAAGATCTTCGCCACGCTTTTGTGCGGTGACCATGATTTTTTCAACCTGCAAAGCGCCATCTTCCTGAGTTTGCGTTTCTGCTGCTAAATTCTGCGCAATTGCCGCACGTAAGGGCAGGACACTGAATAATCCGACCATTGCGTACAAGGGGAGATTGTTGGTTCTCAAAATGGTTTTCCTTATTATTGGGTTATGATACTGGTTGACCTGCGCCATCGATGCATTGCAGTAACCGATGCCTTGCCCGTTGTTCTACCTTAAGCACCAAAACGAAACGTCCTGATTTGCAAATCAACATTCCGGATACACCTTAAGGAGTTGATTTCTGGTATTTTTAAATTTCGATATAAGGAAACACTGTGGCCTGATCCGACGTGTCATTACGCAGAGAGAATGGCGATACAATGATATAAAGCTGCGCAAGTGGTCTGATGAGTATTGCTATCACTGCCGTGCTTACGTATATTTTATGCTCCGCTCAGCGCGGCTCGTGATCAGTTTTGCAATAAATGAAGGTTGCCAGTGATAACCGCCTTTTTTTCTCAGCCATTTAATTTGCAGCTACAAAGTCTGCTTATCTTACTCACTATTGCATTCAGCATGGGGATGTCGACCAATTTCTGGCAGCATCACACACGCTTTCAGACGGGTCAGCGTTTTCTCTTACTAACCAAATTGTGTGTTCTGTTGCTGGCCCTTACCTATATCATTCAGCAGGAAGCAGAGGACTGGGCGCTACCTTTTTACACGTTAATCTCCCTGCAGATGCTCATTGGTCCACTGGTATTTTTCTATACACGGGTGCAGACCATTGAACATTTTAGCTGGCAACCACAACACTGGTTACATACCCTGCCCACCCTGTTATTTGCCGGCCTGTGGATATGGCAGCTACCTCTTAGTGACGACGACCCGCTACTGGTGATCAGTGAAGCGCATCAAAATGGCGTACATGCACACCGGTTCTGGCATAAATTAGCCGCCTGGCTGTCACTGATAGGCTATTCTGTAGCATCCTTACGCCTGCTAATGCCCCACGAAGGCAATATGAAAGAGCGCTTTTCCGAATTGTCTGAGGTCAACCTGAACTGGCTGAAAGGGCTGGCCATTAGCATTATTGGCTTAACGAGCGTGAGTATAGTGTCAGATATCACTCGCTTTATGGGCGTTAAACATTCGTTAAATGGCGGTGATTTCCAGGCTCTTGGGCCATTATTACTGATATTGTTGATCATCCGCTATGGCTTCAGGCAACAGGATATTTTTCCTGCAGACCCCGCTACAACTGAAACACCTCAAGCGAAAAACACCGATACGGCCTCTGACACCACTCTGGAGTACGTATCACCTGAATCGAAAAAAAAATATGCAACCAGCAGCCTCACAGAAGACGAAGCGGCTCAGTTGTGGCGCCGTCTGCAAACCCACATGCAGAGCTATCAACCGTATTTAGAACCCGGACTAAAGATTTCTCAACTGGCCAGCGCCTTAGAGGTGTCAGTTAACCATTTATCCGAAACGATAAACGGTTACGCCCGGCTCTCTTTTTATGACTACATTAATAGTTTACGTATCGCAGAAGCGAAAGCTTTATTGCACTCGACAGACATGGCTCATCTATCGGTGACGGATATCGGTTATCAATCCGGATTTAACTCTAATTCAACCTTTTACACGCACTTTAAAAAAATGACCGGGGTTACACCGCGTCAATACAGAGCGCAATAGTCGGGTTACCTGTTGGCAACCGGCGCAGCATTAAATATGTGTTATTTTGCAAATCAGGAATTATTTGTGTGTTGGGCTTGGTATAACAGCGTCCAACTGACTATTAGGAAAGCCCGGGAATGATAAAAAAAATCGCTTTGTTTATTGCTTTGTCGCTGTTTGCACTATTAACCTTAATACTTTATCGCGCCTATAATTTCACTCCCGCACCGGCTGCAACATTAACGGCTGAAGCGCTTGCCCCCCAACAAAATGAGCTCCTCCCCTCACCCGAGGTTATTGCTAACCATCTATCCCAGGCTATTCAGTTTCGCACGATTTCACATGAGCAAAAGGCCAGTTCGGCGTCTACAGAGTTTACCGCCTTTATTGATTGGTTAGCGAAAACATACCCGTTACTCCACCAGCAATTTTCGCTCCAGCGCCTGAACGACTATACCTTGCTGTATAAATGGCAAGGTAAGCAGTCTGACCGTGCAGTGTTATTGTCGGCCCACTACGATGTGGTGCCCGTGACTGGCGAATCCGATTGGACCTACCCACCATTCGACGGCATGATCGCTGAGGACTATATCTGGGGGCGCGGTGCATTGGACGACAAGAGTGCTGCGATTGCGCTGATGGAAGCAGCTACGCTGTTGCTGTCTTCTGGCTTTCAACCTGAGCAGGACATTTACATTGCACTAACTCACGATGAAGAGATCGGCAGTCAGAATGGCGCCCGGGCAGTAGCAGAACAGCTCAGGTCTAACGCAGTAAATGTGGCGTGGTCACTCGATGAAGGATCATTTGTACTGGACGGTATGATCCCCGGCATCACAACACCTGTAGCCAGTATCAACGTGGCAGAAAAAGGCTACCTGACCCTGGAATTGGTTGCCCATGGTCAGGGTGGGCACAGTTCGATGCCGCCCCAGGAAACCGCGGTAAGTATACTGGCCGCTGCCATTGTAAAACTGAAAGAGAACCCCGTTCCCGGCGGTTTAGAAGGCCTCAGTAAGGAAATGTATCTCAATCTGGGTAAACATATGGACTTTGGCAAGCGCATCCTGTTTGCCAATACATGGTTGTTTAAGCCAGTTATTGAAAGTGTCATGGGCTCACTACCCAGTGGCAATGCTATGCTGCGCACCACCACCGCACCAACCATGTTGTCAGGTAGTGTGAAAGCCAATGTGTTACCCACTATAGCAACGGCCAAAGTCAATTTCCGGTTACACCCCAGAGATAGCGTTGCCAGTCTTACCGAGTGGGTGAGGACCGTTATCGACGATGATCGAATCGATATCAATGCTATTCAACCTGCCGAAGCCTCAGCCATTTCTTCCAGCACCGAGCAGGGGTTTATCCAAATTGCCCAGCAAGCCAGGCGCGTACACGGCGATGTGATAGTGGTCCCCGGACTCACTATTGCTGCCACAGACAGCCGCTACTATGGCCAGATTACCAACGCATATCGCTTTAATCCAATGGTCATTGATAACCAGGACTTAGCAGGCTTTCATGGCATCAATGAACGGATCAGCATTGACAATATGACCAAAGCGGTCAGTTTTTATATCGGGTTAATGCGTTCACAATAAACCAGGTCAGCCGCGTCTTATTATTCTTTACAATGCGGTCTTCCCCCCGATGCATAAGGGTGCGCTGCTCCCAGCGCCTCTTGGCACTCATAATAAGGGTTTTACATCTTTGCCCAACAGTAGTCTTTTAACCTCTTCCTGGTGTTGGGCCGGGGCAATAGCCAGCAGCCGGGTAACGAAATCCATCGAGGTAACACTTTTTTGGCCCGGCGCGTTTTGCTCGAATAGCTGATTTAATACGCTGACAATGGGCTCGTCGCCCAGCAGCTCACGCAGCCGGGCAAACACCAGGGTTGCTCTGGCATACACATCAGGCGAACTGTAGGCATCAACAATGGCTCTGGTGGCAGTTAACCTGCCCCGCAAGGCGTGCTGATAGCGCTGCCGCTCATAGTCCACCAGCGATTGCATTGCTGCTTTACCAAAGCGCTGCTCAATAAGCACCAGCTCGGCATATTTCGCCAGCGACTCAATTAAAAACGAACCATCAGCCTGAACACCATAGCCAATCTGGTGCCCAAACCACTGATGAGCCACCTCATGCGCCATACGCCGATAGCGTTGATCGAAACCGGCATCGTCGGCAGGACGCGCCCGAACCGCCAGGCGATGAGACATTAAAATAACCTGTGGCAGCGCATAACCACTGGGACCGAATTCCGGCGTAAACAGCAAGGTAAGCTGCTTGTAGGGATAGGGCGTAAGCTGAGCTGAAAACCATTCAAGGGTGTCGGTAACGGCCTGTAAATGAACTTGCTGAGCGCTTGCCTGTGAGCCACTTTTGAGATTGCGCGTCAGGCCGGTCAGATTGATATCCACAGAGCGCTCACCCGCCGTAACGCGATGGGAAGTGCTCGTTTGCACTGTGGCCAGCCAGACCGGAATATTTCGCACAGGCTCTGCGGTGGCAAACTCTGTGTAGCGACGATTAGAAGCCAACCACTGGTTAACAATTTGCCCCTGGGTATGCACGGTGTGCGAAACCGGCGACGAGACAACACTACGAAGAGTAACCGGGGTCGATTGCACTGTTGTGACCGGGGCCGCATCCATAAAGGAACTGGGTAACGGCATATCCAGCGCCGCTAAGCCAAATTCTTCCCTGCGCACTGCATCACGTAGCGTGTACTGCCGGTTAAACCCAATATTGGGCAACAAAGGAATACCGCGTAAATAACTGAATTCCGGTAGTAGCACCTGATGCCCTGAAGGTAACCATCTGCGCGCGCCTTTTACCACGACTTCTGCTTGTAAGGTAACCGTTTTGCCTGGCAGTAACGGCGAATCCAGTTGAAACACAGATTGCTGTAACCTCTGGTTATGAGACGTTAATTGCCCGGCGCTAAGCGTTAACATTTCGGGTTTAAACCCCGGGTAACTGCCCACTAACACTTCTTTAATCGACTCCCCACTAAGGTTTTTAAGGTGCAGTGTGAGTTTAAGCGTTGCCAGGCGCTTGTGCGGGAAAAAATCCACCTGTGTATCGATGTGTGTGACAACCGGCTGAACCCGGCTCTCCCAGTGGCCGTATTGCTTTTCATATTCGGCCCGTAGGGCATATCGGGCGTCCGGCGTCATGTAAGGCCGCTCCTGCTCAAGAGCCAGATGAAAACCCACCAGCGTCACGACTGCCACACCAACAGCAAGCCAACCGGAGCGTGACAGGGAGCGCCATGATTGCAGCACAAAACCTGCCCCGCGGTGCGTTTTGTTTATCGCCAGCACCAGTGCGCCAACAACGACGATCGACCACATAAAAAGATAAGGCCAAAAGGTCTGTTCACTGCGGGAGAAGCCGATTAAATAGTCGGCTGGCTGCAACGGCGTACCGGCAATATCGAGCAATGGGTGGGCAATACCGGCCAGGGAAAGTAACGGCGTAAATTTTACCATCAGCAACAGCAGGCAAAGCCCCCCAGCTACCAACGCACTGCGCATAACATGATGAAGGGCAAGGCAAAGCCAGCCAAACAGCAGTACAGGCAGGCCGGTCATTGTTAGCATACGGAGATAGATACCGGCTTCTATCTGGCTGCCAACCAGTAGCTGGGCAACTACAACGGCAACGGCCGTTATACCCAGCAAAACAAGGCAGGCTAAGCACAAGGCGCTGGCCTGTGCCATGACCAGCTGAATGTTAGTTACTGGCGTAGCAGCTAGCATTTCTGCGGCACCATTACGCAGATTTTGCCAGCCCAGCTGCCAGCTCCAGAGTGCCATGAGCACACACCCGGCAAAGGGTAACATATCCCACACAACGCGATTGAGTGCATCAATACTTAGCGGTGTGAGGACTGAATGGGGTTCGGCATAATCAATAGCGGCCAGCACTTCTGAGAAAATCGCGCCAGCGTAAAGTGCCATGACGAACAGCATCACCCGGTTAAGCAGTAACACTTTGGTAGCGCTCACAAGTAAGGTAGCAAAGGGATGATGGGTAATGGCCGCAGGCATTTTCATCTGGTTATCAGGCATGGCTGTTTTCCTTAACCGCCACCAGAGCACGCGTTTAGCGTTTCTATTCAACATACTTCGAGCGTTCAACGCTAACCACACCAGCAGTGCGCTAAGCGTGAGCCAGGCCAGTCGATTCAAAACGATAGTCGGGTTGGCAGACCAGTTTGTCTGATCGCCAGTGAACTGGGCAAAAATCGCCGTAAACCCCAAAGGGTCAGCCACCAGCATTGCCTCGTAAAGTGACGGATGGATAATGCTACTGCCGGCCAGAACAGGCGAGCCGGTCACAGACGCCAGCATCACATAACCTATCCACAGCAGGGCGAAAAAGGCATACACCGGCAGCGCGCTGTTGACCCGCTGGGCAATCAGTAACGCAGCTGCGCAATACAAAAAACACGCCGGGGCTACAATAAACAAGCTGTTTTTGAGCGCCGTGTAAATAACGCTGGCGTCGAACAGCGGATGCTGACTCAGCATTAGTAGCTGCAGCACCGAGCCGCAAAAACAGATCACGGCAACCAGACTCAAAAAAGCCACAAACCGGTTAAGCCGCCGGGTAAACTGACTCGTTCTGGTCGCACTAATGAGCTCCTGCATAGTGTGGAGCCTGTCACGCTGCAGCAACGGAGGCGTTAACGCGGCCACCACCACCGGCAGCGCCAGCATAACTACCGTAATATTTAACATGGTCAGGCGCTTCGCCAGCTGCAAATCGGCAACGGTCAGCCCCTGCACCAATAACACCGACAGCCCGGGCAAGCCCAGTGCGCATAACCACACCAGAGGCTGGCGCACATATAAACGCCATTCATTGCTAACAAGCATTAGTTCACCTCCCGCCTGGCCAGTTCTAAGAAGTAACGATCCTGTAAGGTTGCCCGACAGGCCACGGCATCAGCACCAGGCCGTTCGTGGTGGTACACCCGCCATAGCGGCTGGCCGAAGTGATAACGCTCGCCTAACATTATCCCTTCTGCGGGTTGCGCTGATGTTTCCCACACGTTGTGCTGCATCGGCGCAATAAGCGCTGGGATAGCACCGCTGTCGACGATAGCGCCCTGCATCATAAAGGCCGCATGGGGGCACAGGTGCTCGATGTCTTCCACGATGTGAGTGGAAAGCAATACCAGCTTATTCTTACTTAAACGGATAAGCACGCTGTGCAAGCGCTGACGTTCCTGTGGGTCAAGCCCTGCCGTGGGCTCATCCATGATCAATAACTTTGGGTCCCCCAACAGCGCCTGGGCAATGCCAAAACGCTGTCGCATACCGCCGGAAAATGTGCTTACGCGCTTGCCGGCAAATGCCGTCAGGTTAGTTAACGTCAGTAATTCCTCTATTTGTTGTTTGGCCTGTTTACGCGGTATGTTTTTAAGTGCCGAAATATGCTCAAGCAAAGCCACGCAACTCATGTGCGGATACACTCCGAAAGACTGAGGTAAATAGCCAAGCTGTTCACGTAATCGCTGCGGTGATTGCTGAATATCCGTATTATTAAAGCTAATCTGCCCGGTGTCTGGTGCCTGTAAACAAGCCAGAGTGCGCATTAAACTCGACTTGCCCGCACCATTGGGGCCTAGCAAGCCGACCATGCCCGCTGGCAAGGTTAAGGAAATATCGTTCAGCGCTTTGGTGCCGTCTGAATAGGTTTTAGACACGTCGGTCATGGTAAGCATGTAGTCATCATCCTGAATGTGAAACGGGAATGGCCTTAACCTACCAAGCCGATTAACGGCTCAACAGCAAGGGATGACAAAGCATAAGTTTGCAGTGACAAACGGCCTGAATAGGGTTTTGTTGAGCGCAGGGTAGGGTTGCAGCCTTTTAATTTACCGGGGTGCTAAATGTCAGAGCGATATACCGCCGGCAACGGGTTTTACTTTCATCATTAAATTGCGTAGGTTCATCATTCACAACGTGTGCAGGCCACGCCTTTCAGGCAGGCTTTGGCAGCATTATTTATTCAAGGGTTCAGCAACATGGTGGTTAACTTGCGCAAAAACAGTTTGGTACTGCTACCGATTTTTGCCGCCCTGTTGCTGGAAGCGGCGATTCGTTTTCTTTCTTACCAACAACCCAATGCCACCACTTATCTGGCGGTTCACGGGCAACTGTTAGTAGAGATGCTACCGTTTTTTGTGTGCCATTATCTGGCCTCAACCCTCTCCGGCAGGCCGGTGCTGCTCATCTGGTTAGGCGGGTTTATCGGTTATCCGCTGTTAAGCAATATCCTGGCTCATACCATTCCCGCCTACGGGCAGTGGCGGTTGCTGGAAATACAAGGGATCCTGTTTGCCAATGTAGCCAGTGTGCTGTGGTTTATTCATCACTTCTACGGGCGGGTAAAACAGGGCCCCCGAAGCTGGATTGCGCATTTGCTATCGTTAGACTTTATGGTGGCGCTGAGCTTGCTTTTATGGACCTTTACCATGGCTGGGGTCTTTTTGTACACCGACAATCCCATGGTCAATCAGCCATTACAGATGATCATCGACTTTTCCATGATTGCAGAAAAACTCCCGCAGTTTATGCACTATTTCTGCCAGTTCAGCCTCATGGCGCTGGTGCTATTCGTCGTATATTGGTTTAACCGTTATGTGCTTATCCGCCGCTTATTAGCGGTGCATGGTTTAATACCGTTTCTGGCCGGTGGACTGGCATTTATTCTGGTGTTCAGCGCACCAGTAAGTGCTCTGCTGTTATTGATGCCGCTGAATAATGTGACAGACTTCACCTTGATCCCATCAGAAAACCATAACCCTTTTGACCCTTTTAACAGTCAGATGACCTTTTGGTTGTTGATGTTCAGCACCCCCATCATTCTGGCTTTTGAACGCAAGTCTCAGGATGCCAGAGTAGCGGATATTGCGCGGCAGCAAACCCGCACCGAATTACAAATGCTGCAGCAACAGGTAAACCCCCACTTTTTATTCAACACCCTGAATAATTTGTATGCACTGTGCCTGGAGCGATCACCACAAGCGCCGGAGATGGTGGAAAAACTGGCAGGGCTGTTACGCTACACGGTTTATCAGGGGCAGAAAGAACGGGTATCCCTGGCCGATGATGTGCGCTATTTACAGGACTATCTGGCGCTGCAATCCATGCGTTACACCGATGACTGTCATTTTAAGTGTACCTGGCCATCACACGCGGACCGCTGGCAATTGCCACCGCTGTTACTGATCATTGTGCTGGAAAATGCTTTTAAGCATGGTATCGAAAAAGCCCGCAAGCCCTGCGAACTAAAGTTAGCACTCACACTGGATGATAAGCACCTGGTATTTGAATGCGAAAACCCCATAGGCCAAAACACCCAAGCGCCAGTCGATGCAGATAACAGTGGGCTGGGACTGGAAAACCTACGGCGGCGCCTAAGCCTGCAGTACGCCAATCGCCACGAGCTGATTAGCGAACAGCGCGGTACACACTGGTACACCCGACTGCAGATGGAGCTTGCACCATGCTAAATGCACTGATTGTAGATGATGAGCCGTTAGCTCATAAGGTGATTTTGCATCATCTGGCCGGTCACGGGGATGTCAAGGTGGTAAAGCAATGCCATAACGCTGCCGAGGCGCTGGCCTGGTTAGCCTCTAACCGCGCGGACTTGATCTTCCTCGATATTAATATGCCACAGCTAAACGGCATGGATATGCTTAAGGTAATGGCGAACCGGCCCCAGGTGATTATCGTCAGCGCCTATGAAGAATATGCCCTGCAGGGTTTCGAACTGGATGTGACCGATTACCTGTTGAAGCCGGTAAGTGAAGGCCGCCTTGCTTCAGCCCTAGAGAAGGTTCGCCAACGCAGCGCCACTAACCAACCGGCACAAACACCCAAAGAGATCGTAATAAAAGTCGACCGGGAATTACGAAGGTTAAGGCTGAGTGACATCACCTATCTGGAAGCCTATGGCAACTATGTGAAAGTGTGGCAGGGCGATACCATGCTACTGGCCAGCAGCACTTTGAAGAAGCTACTGGCAGAACTGCCAGCGCAGGCCTTTACCCAGATCCACAAATCCTTTGTGGTACGCAATAACGCAGTAATCGGAAAAGACAGTGGCTCCTTGTTACTGAACAATCAGGTACGACTTAAAGTGGGCAAGTCATTCAAAAGCGAACTAAACCGGCTATTACCCCTACCCGGCCAATAAGGGCTTTTCAGGCCGACAGCGACACGCGATAATACCCACACAATTATCGCGACAGAGCGCCCACCTTGAACCAACAACCCAACAATCCGTTACACGGCCTGACGCTGGAAAAGATCCTCACCCGCCTGCAGCAACACTATGGTTGGGAGCGGCTGTATCAGCAAATCAGAGTCAATTGTTTTAATAACGACCCGTCGATTAAATCGTCGCTAAAGTTTTTGCGCAAAACACAGTGGGCCAGGGATAAGGTAGAGGCGCTGTACCTGAATACTTTCAGTGACGATTAACTGCGAATCGCGCTTTCATGGTTAAAAATCCACCTGGCATTGCTTGACCGTTGAGCCCTTCAATAACCTTATGGTGCATCACGCATGGCGTTATGCTGATTATTATTGAATAATGTGGGCTCTGACTAAAACCGGGAAGTTTTTAAATTTTGACTGACAGCGTAATAAATTGGATTGGCTTTACCGTACAAGTAATCGGTTTATTGTTGATTTCAGTAGAGCTCTATTTACCAAACCTATCTGAGCGCCTTAAAGTATTTTTCGAGAGCGTTCAGTTTCGTTTCGTGGGCCGGCCTGCAACCAGGCGAGACTGGAATGGGATTGCGATAGCAGCCTACATTGCTATCTGGGTCATTTCAGTAGCTATCGTTTCAATAATGGAACCACCAATGAGCATTGTTGCAAACGTTGCCTTCACCGTATTTACCGTGTTTCTCGGGGTGGTAATTTTTATTAGTAAAGTATTTGTAAGACTCG
This sequence comes from uncultured Alteromonadaceae bacterium, assembly GCA_950073835.1. GTDB lineage: Bacteria > Pseudomonadota > Gammaproteobacteria > Enterobacterales > Alteromonadaceae > Alteromonas. The sequence continues at coordinate 3,836 of CATMRP010000007.1, read as the reverse complement.
GAATTGTGCTTGGCAGAGGCAATGCTATAGGTGGCGTAGGACTCGTATTGGCACTTATCGGATTTACCATAGAAGTCTCCAAGATGGTCATTGCCTGACCCCGGTAAAAATCAGGGCATCATAACGGATCGTCAAGGGCTTGGGGTCACGGCATCAAAGTCAATGGCAAAACTACGGTTTTGAGTATTCCACCGGCACTGCTACATAGCGGTAATCATTGCTAAAAGGCGATGATTAAAAATCCCCCCTGTCACTAACGCTTTTCACTTTCCAAATGGTTTATTTCATCTAATAAATGCGTCAACCGCTCGCCTGCGACTTCTCGGTACAGCCAGTCAATTAACCTGTTTCCTCTGTTTTCTGGTTTTATTTTGCTAATCAGCAGCGCAACCAGTCCACCAAACACGACTGAAATAGCGGCAAAGGCAGATTTTGTTTCAACAGACATTAACGAGAACAGGTCTACGCCAAAAGCCATGTCATAACCTAAAAATACATAAGCCATATAAAACGGCGCTGAAAACATCAACAATTTAAAAATACTCAAACTGTGAGATCTCACTGCTATAAGATCAGTCAGGGTTTCTTTGATCGGTTTTGCAAAATCTATTTTAGTTAACAGCGCAATCTGACCGATGCTGCCGGCTAAACCAATAATGGCAAATACGTTTAACAGTACAGCCGACAATACGGGGGCCGTCAGACTCCACGACGAGACAATATAGCGCCACAAGAAAACCGTGATGATAATAAACAAAAAACCTTCAATGGCTCTTGATATAACCAGTTTATTTAACTTATTTTTTTGATCTGCCACCCTCATTTCTTTAAGCAGTCTGTTGTTAAGGCTCATACTTTCATCTAACTTTTCGCTGTGTGCTTGCCACATCGATTGCATTTGCTCTAAATTCATCATTTTGTTTCCACCTTGTGGTTTTAAGCAGCACTCTGCTTGAGTTTTTGTTTAATCCGATTAATTTTTGTCGAGACATTCGAAACAGAAATACTGAAATGGGTGGCAATCTCAGACTGGCTTTCGCCTTCCAGATACATCAATAACACCGCTTTATCTATGTCGTTCAGTTCATGAATAAATTCATAAAGCTTAATCAGGCTTTGCTTATTTTCGGCCTCTTCATCCATGTTATAAGTCAGCAGTTTGTCTTCTATCTCTGTATGCTTATAAGCCGCTGACTTGTCTTTTCGATAAAATGAAATCGCAACATTCAGCGCTACCCGATACAACCATGTACTCATTTTTAAATCGTTATTATACGTATCCAAAGAGCGCCAAATTTGCGCTAGAATTTCTTGCGCTAAATCTTCTCTGTCAAATTCACTTTTGCAATAAGAGCGGGTGACCTTAAAAATGATACCCTTGTGTTGTTCTATGATTTTCAGATACCGCTTTCGCTTATTAATGTTCATCTCTCTTTTTTACGCGTCGCTGAGTAGAAAGTAATGCAATACCCATTGTGCTTGAATAACCGTCATAAAATTCAAATCTCGCTTTTAAACCCCGTTTTATTAATTATTCGCAGCCAGGGCATTAATCTCACAGTTTATTTTTAATTTATTTCAAACCGCTATTTACGTTGGTATAAATGATTGAATAATTCTGGACCTGGACGGTGAAGCGATGAAGAAAAATAACACGATTCGCTGGGTTACTTTTATGCCGATATTTGGCTACTACTGATAGCACCGATTCCGATATTCACAGGGCCACATTGCAGCACAGATTACATTGCAGCGCGGCGCTCTGGGCACTGCAAGCTCCCCATACTGCTTTACATGGCCTAATTCGCTACAGGCGTACCATCATCATTAAACTTTGCGATGTCAGCGCCCGATGATTCCCATTCCTCGCGTTCTTCGTCTGTTGCTTTGGGTGAGAACCAACCAAGGTAGGCATAGAATATTCCGATTAATGGCGCGGTCCAGCAGGCAAAGGCCAGGGGGATATACAGTAAGTTTTCTAAACTATCGCCAGAGATGCCAAGACCAAGTGCCGATATAACAAACGCGCCACCGGCATTCCAGGGGATCAGAGGCGACATTAATGTTCCCCCTTCCTCAACGCCTCGCGATAGGTTTAGCGTTGAATACCCCATGCAGCGATAAACAGGCGAAAACATCCGGCCGGGTAATGCGACCGATAAGTAAGGGTCACCAGCCACCAGATTGGTCGCGAATGCGGTTCCTACCGAAGCAACCTGAGTACCGGCAAAAGTTTTCACTTTGCTCTTAATGGAATTAATAATACTGCGCAAACACCCCGTGGTCTCCAGTGCGCCGCCAAAGCTTAAGGCAATCAGTACCAGCGATATGGTCCACATCATGGATTGAATGCCGCCACGATTGAGCAGGTTGTCTATTGCGCTGATATTGGTTTGAATGCTGTAGCCGTTATTCGCGTAGTCAAAGACCGACTGCAGATCTTGCCCCTGAGTCACTATGGCAAACGCGCCCCCCACAATTACCCCTGCAAACAATGAGGGAAGTGGCGGAAACTTCTTCAGAGCCAGCAGCATAACCACTAAAGCAGGAAGTAAGGCCCAGGCAGAAATATAAAAATTATCTTCTAACGCCGCTGTAATCCCTTCGATTTTTTCAAACGAAACGCTTTGTGTATCAATAACAAAATAACCAACTCCAATATAAATCAGAAAGGCAATAACCATGGCGGGAATAGTGGTCGCCATCATATTTTGGATGTGAGAGAACACATCGGTGCCGGTTACGGCCGGCGCGAGATTGGTGGTGTCTGATAGCGGCGAAACCTTATCGCCGAAAAATGCACCCGATACTACCGCACCGGCAGTCCAGTAAACGGGGATATCAAACCCATCGCCGATGCCCATCAGTGCCAGACCAACGGTTCCTACGCTTCCCCAACTGGTGCCCAGGGACACGGCAACCACAGCGCATATCACCATGCCCGCAGCCAGAAAGATCTCAGGTGACAAGGTTTTTAAACCGTAATAAATAATGGTAGGCACAGTACCGCTGGCAATCCATATACCGATGATCATGCCTACCACAATCAGTACACTTACCGATGGCAAGGCCACATGGATAACTTTAAAAATACCGGCTCGAATGTCCTCCCAGCTCAGCCCAAGATAAATCCCTACAAAGCTAGCCAGTGCTACCCCTATTGCCAGGGGAATATGGGGCTCAAATACACCGAAATAAAAGATCTGTGTGCCCAGAATAATCAGCGTCAAAATCACCGGCGTCAATGCCAGCGATAGCGTTGGCGTAACAGGTTGCTTCTGTTCCATAGTGCCTCCATTCATTTTAAAGCGGGCGAGCTGAGTGAACCTCCGGGTACAATTTAAGCTGGGAACACTGATTACTTAAACTCGATATTTGTGTTTAAGTATTGAGTTAGCTACGTGGCGTCGCGCTGTATAGATCGGAAAAGACTACGACCACCACCAATAAGAAAGATAACGGCCTTAACCAAAAAAGCCGTCATACGACGGCTTTTAATGGTACTTATCAGGCTATTACGCTGCTTCGGGCGCCAGTGGCGTTCGCGGTTCAGGGTAAGCGCTGAAATCCTGAATTACCATAGGCTCCCACCGACTTTCAGGCAACGCCGGTACCGGGGCTTTCACATTGCTTGCTTCACAGTGTTCAATGTTAGCCATACCAATACGAACCCGTTTTAATGCCCGGCATTCGTTGATTTCGTCCTGAATCACGAAGATACCGCCGCGCATAGCTGCCCGGCCAAGGCCAAGGCTTGAGGTGATCCGAATCAGCGGCGCTGCCAGAATCAGCCCGATTAATACCGGTAACAGCCAGATAAACAGAGCCGGTGTGTA
>CATMRP010000006.1 GCA_950073835.1 uncultured Alteromonadaceae bacterium | reverse complement strand
CTTTCATAATGGTGTCCAATAGGTTGATTATTCGGTAACGGCGGTATAACCGTCGTCCATGGCATTAATTTCGCGCTGCAAATGGGTAAGCTGGCGCGCATAGTAGCGCTGATCGTCGTCGCGCTGCTGATTGATAAACTGCACCAGTTCAGCAAAGTCTTCGCGGCGCTCCTGACGGCTCGACTTCAACAAATACTGAGCCAGTTGAGTACTGCTTTCCTGCTGCTGTTGCTGCAGCGCGTTCACATACTGGGTAAACATAGCCTGATTGGCCTGCTGGTAATCGTTAATACGATCGGCAACCAATGCAGCCACCTCGGCCTCAGTTGGGCCTTTAGGCACACTCTGCCCAAAGCCCATGGTGACCCGGTCGTCTTCTACCTGCATGCTAAAGCCGCTCAGTACCATTACCATGGCCGCCGCTGACATCGCCATCGACACGGCGGGTAAGCCTTGCCATTGCCACCATTTAGGTTTATCCGGGGCAATAAAGGTGGCGTTTTTATCCCAGGCGGGCATGGGCGGGGCGCTGAACTGCTCGGCCGCCACATTCAATTGGGTGGCCGTGGCCACCCGGGCTGCAAAGTCTTCATCGCTTACGCACAAGGCCTCAAAAGCACTGCGTTCGTCTTCTGTCAGGGCATTATCGAGCCACTGACCAAACAGATATTCAGGGGATTGATTAACCATGTTCTACCTCCAAATCCAGTTTTAACTTTGACAGGGCGCTGTACAGGCGCGACTTCACCGTGTTGCTGGAGAGACCCAGCTGTTCGGCGATTTCCTCAAACGTAAACTGGCCAAAAAATTTCAGTTCAATCACAGCGCGTTGGGCAAGCGGTAAACGCTGCATGGCATGGGTTAATGACTGACTGGTAATGTCGCTCATTAACGAATGCTCGGGCGTGGGGCGTTCGCAGCTTAACTCTTCGCTGTCTTCCAGTGGCGTATCCGGGCGTTTGCGCCGGTAAAACTCAATACAGCGAAAATGTGCAATGCGATACAACCAGGCTTTAAAGCTGCCATCACCACGAAAGTTCGACAGGCTTTTAAACACCGCAATAAAAATATCCTGCATTAAGTCGGCCGCGTCGTGCGGGGTGCCTGTCATGCGAATACCGTAATGGTAAATACCGGTTTCATAGCGTTTGATGAGCGCGAACCAGGCCTTTTTATTGCCTTTCAAGGCCTGTTCAATAAGTTGTTCGTCACGCTTTTCAAACACCGGATATTCCCATTTTTATGATTGTGTTGTGGGTATAGTCGGGGGGCAGGGCAAAAAAGTTTGCCCTGATTTAAATTAATTTAGCGTAGGAACCGGTAATAAGGGAGAAAGAATTTCGCCCACCCGGCGGAACAGCCGCATACGCGTAGTGCCGGAGCGCCATACCAGGCCAATTTCGCGAAACGCCTCATCTTCGGAAGGGAATGACACCAGATTGGTATTTTTTAGCAGATCCTGATTAAGCGCCAGCTCGGGTAAAAAGGTATAACCCAGTTTGCTATTAGCCAGTTGCACCAACGTATACAAGGAACTGGCAGCCAGCGAGCTTATCTGATCGCTGTGCTGCAAATTACAGGCGCTTACCGCATGGCCTGTCATGCAGTGTTCCTGCTGTAACAGAAAAATACTCTTTTTCGGCAGGCTGGTAATATCCAGCGGCTTAGGCAACTGACTGGCCAGCTCTTTATGGGCTATTAAATGAAAGGGATCGTGACCCAGCACCATCTGTTTACAGCCCGGGGTTTCCATGGGCAGTGCCAGTACCAGTAGGTCCAGACTACCATCGGTGAGCTGTTGTAACAGATTGGCGGTAGTATCTTCCTGGAGCTCCAGTTGGATCTCCGGTAAAAAGGCATTAAAAGCACCCAGCATGCTCTCAAATAAAAATGGCGCGATAGTAGGAATAACGCCTAGCTTTAATTTACCGCGCTGCCAGTTACCGGCATTCTGGGCATATTCCACCAGTTCACCGGCTTCCTGCAGAATAACCTTGGCACGCTCCACTACATCCAGCCCCAGTGAGGTAAACACAAAGGTTTTATGTTCCCGCTCCAGTAGCTGGCTGCCAAAGTGCTCTTCCAGATTCTGGATAGCCGTACTCAAAGTAGACTGACTCACATTACAACGCTGCGCAGCTCGATGAAAATGCTGCTCCTGATGCAAGGTAACAAAGTAATGAAGATGCTTTAAATTAGGCCATTTCATGAAAACACTCGATTGTTATTTGTATTTTTAATCTATTATATAGATAAAAAGAGAAAATGCATCTTTAAATTTATTATCCTTTTGGTCATTAAAGCTTTGTCATCCCGGCCAATAAAAATCGTCATCTCGGCCTTTCTGTCTTCCCGTCATACCGGAAGATACAAAGTATCTATCCGGTATCCCCTAAACAGGCTGGCTCCGCTTGAACAGCCTTTTGAGGGGATCCCCGCTCAAGAGCATGCGGGGATGACGAAGGTTATGGCATGCGGGGATGACGAAGGTTATGGCATGCGGGGATGACGAAGGTGGTGATATGCGTGCATGACAATTTTTAATTCCGTCATACCGGAAGATAGGAAGTATCTATCCGGTATCCCTTAAACAGGCTGGCTCCGCTGGAATAGCCTTTTGAGGAGATCCCCGCCCAAGAGCGTGCGGGGAATACGTAGGTGGTGATATGAGGAGATAATAAAGGAATGCGAAACTTCCGGGATGAAAAGAAGGGTAAAACACCGGGATGAGTATGTTATTTCTCTCACAGTAAACTTGATTTTTTACATATTAAATATATATTTTTTATGTAACGTTGTTTGTGTTAAGCGGAGATACAGATGTCGAAACCAGAGAAAAAAGTAAGTAAAAAAACGTCTATTGATTTAGACGAAGATACATTGAGGCTGCTCGCGGAACTGCAAAAAGGCTTCGGTGTATCAACCAATGCAGCGGTTTATAAAAAGGCACTTAAACTGGCGTATTACATGGTTAATGCAGCAGATAAAGATCACGGGGTGGTAGTGGAAAATGCCCGAAATCATCAGAAAGAGCGATTAATACTCAATAGCTAAAGGACAACCTATGTCAGGGGATGACCAGAGAAGTCCAACTACTATCCTTATAGATTCGATCGATGTTGACGGTGCCGACATCGATCGGTTAGCCCATACCGCAGATATGCTTGAAACGGCTGCAACGGGCGAAACTCGTCGCGACGCGATACGCAAAATTATTGGCCTGTTTAAATTACTGAACCTTACCGTTATCGCTGTTGTTGGCGTAATGTTGATTGCCGACTGGGCTATTCTGGCTTGGGTAACTGATTCCACATTAAAAGATAGAATTATCGATCAAACCGTGGTGATGGCCCTGATTGGTGCTACGGTTGTTCAATTAGGCACTGTAATGCTGACCTTGTCGAAACATCTGTTTCCGGCAAGCAGTGATTAGGGTTAACTGCACATTGATGCATTGGTTTTTAGCCTGGGAGCCATATGCTAAAGTGACTGAAGAGTAAGTTTTTACAACGAGTTTCTTGTGACAAAAATGGATAAAGACACCGCCAAACTAGCCGTACGGTTGGATGAATTTTTAGATGCAATCGACGTTGGCGATACCAAATTGGCCCGCTTCATAGTTAAAAAAGCTGTAAAAAAATACCCTCGACACGGTCTCAGTTTTGCCATGCAGGGCCTGGCGGCTGTTTACATCGATAACAACCATACCGACGGCTACCTCTACTTAAAAAAAGCGATCAGTAAAGGCTATGGGGCTGCGTTTATTTACTTCAATTTTGGGCTCTGTGCAGAATTAAACGGTTTTATGACAGAATCGCTGGAGGCTTTTTACGAGGCGCTTGAATGCGCTACCCCAGACGAGATTGATGCATACGGATCTGCCCGCGAGCGGTTGCTGTTGATACAAGAAACCCTTCCGGAGCACGTAACACTCAAGCAATATTTTGCCGATGCCAAAGAATTCGAAAAAGGCGTATCGCTACTAGAAAGCCAATCGTTTAGCGACGCTATCCGGTGCTTTATTAAAGTTACCCAAAGCCAGCCAGAACATGTACAAAGCTACGGGAATTTGGGGATCTGCCATATGTACTTAGGGGATCACCAACTCGCCAAACGGGCATTTTATCAGGCTCTGGCCATTGATCCGGATTACGAGCTGGCCGAAAAAAACTTGCAGCGCTTAAAGGCCCTTGAAAAAGGCGAAATAACGTCACTGCCCGATATTACGGTGCTAGATTTTTATGGTGATCGCGAAAAAGAGTCAGCCAATCCGGCCCGAGAAGTCAATCAGGCTTTATCGCAGGCCATGTCAGAAGAACAGTTTGAATCGCTGGAACAAGCACAGGCCTTTGTTGATAGTTTTATGCAGGGCCACAATGAGTCGCCCCGCGAGGATTTGCTAGGGTTATCGCCAGTCCAGGCCAGGGAACTACTAACTACACCGTTTGAGACACCGGCACTACTAACCCGCGACTTTGAACGCGTTTCGCAGCTAATGGCTGTGCCCATTTACTGGTTGGCGATAAACCTGCTGGGTGCTCTGGGCCCACAGGGCATTAAATGCACCGCTGCCGGTAATTTACCCCGCGATCTGTGCCGCACTATTTTCGAAAAATACCAGCAGGAAATTGATTCGGGGATCGCAGTTTCAACCATTAATAAAGAAGAAGACTTCATTCATTTGCACGTAGCACGTTGCATTCTTTCTATTGCTGGGCTGATCCGTAAGCACGACGGTTACTGGAAGCCACTTAACGCCACCTGGCAGTTGTACGAGCGGATACAACAAGGCGACCATGACGCAGCAACAGGACTCTACGAAACACTCTTTACAACATTCACCGCTGATTTCAATCTGGCGTATCTCGCCGGTGACGAAGAAAACTGTGCGTTTTATCAATCCAGTATCGGCTTTTCACTATACATTCTCTATCAACTGGGAGATACCTGGCGGCATAGCCGGGATTATCAGCAGTTATTCGAAAAGACATTCCCCGACGTAAAAAGCCCAGTGATTGAACTACCCGGGGTAGAACTTCCGTCTGAATACATACTCAGGTTCTGGCTTGATTTAGCCTGGCAAATTGGTTTGATTGAAAAACGACAAAGCAGTGAGGGGGCTGGTTTAAGTAAAGACATCAGGGCAACACCACTGTTTTCAGAGTTAATTACCTGGCATCTACCTAAAGTAAAATTGCTTTAACTTGCAGGTGGCTGGTTAATCTCTCTTTCCGTCATCCCAGCCAAAATCATTCAGTTATCCCGGCCAGTTAGATAGTGTCATCTCGGCCGGTTTTATTCAGTCATCCCGGCCTACAAGCCGGGATCTCCTAAACAGCCTGACTCCGCTGAAATAGCCTTTTGAGGAGATCCCCGCCCAAGAGCATGCGGGGATGACTAAGGTGGTGGCATGCGGGGATGACAATTCTTATTCCCGTCATACCGGAAGATACGAAGTATCTATCCGGTATCTCCTAAACAGCCTGTCTCATTCAAAATTACTTATTAACAACCCCCCCAAACCACTTATTAAAAACAATACCTGGCAAATACTGGTAATAACCAACATCAAAAATAAAGCTGTATAGTTACTAACCAATGGATGAGTTGTTGTTTCCTCCAGGCAACAACCAGTGTTCCTTCCATTTCTGTGTTGTGTGAACCCTTTTTAGCCCCGTTTCGACGGGGCATTTTTATACTTAAATTCCATCCAAATTACGCAAAAATATACCCAATACATCCAAAAACTCGCTTACCTTGCACTATTTAAAAGCAAATCGCCTCTACCAGGTGCAAGTAAATGATTTGAGAACTGTGTAATTCATGCGCAGCTAAAATATCGACGCTATAAAAATTGTTTTATAAAACAATATTACAAACTGAGTTGGTGACGCTTTTTCATTAAAGGTTGCAGTATAAAAATTAGATTACAAATTAATGGCTGTCGGTTTTCTATACGACAAAATTAAAAATGCGTCAGTAGATTTATAAAACATCTTTTCACTAGAACTCTAACACTCTGAAAATATTAAACAAAAAACAGATTGGCTTAAAAAATGCACAGGTTGGGTGTTAACCTATAAGTTAATCGCAGCTAAGCGCCACCCGTAGTCCTGCCATCCATATTTACAGGGGAAGTAGAGAGAGGCCTGCAAGGTAAAACATGTTTTAAGGAAGATACGAATGAAAAAATACCTTTTATTGTGCTTAATTACCCTGTTTGTCAGTTCAAATGCCCACGCATCCTTTATTAAGGGAGTAACCGGTGCAGAAATGGCGGGCGTTCTGGTAGAAGTTGAATTTGCCGATGGCTCCACCGATAGCGGGATCTGGTTTGCTATGTCGCCTACAGCTGGAGGATACATTAACAGTACATGGGGCTTACGATTAGACGGAGACTCCCACGGTGTGCTCGATAGCGCGAATAATATCCTGGCAGGGATGTTTGTGTTGGTGAATAACAGCAATCTGGACATCATGTCGCTTACCCTGCGGGCGCTTACCGCAGGCTTTGTGTTCGACACCGATACCAACGACATAATGCTAAACGGCTCGGGGACGGGGATGGGCATGTACTCACCCAACCCTACCGCCATGGTAAGTTATACCGATTTGTACATGGATGAACTCTACGGCACCATGATGATAAGCAGCACCCTGGGGCTGGCTGAAGCTGGCGGCCGGGTGGCGTTTATTACCGATGTGGATGCCATTGGCATTTCGCAGGAAGTGCCAGCTCCGAGCGGGTTTGCACTAAGTGTGTTTTTGCTGGCAGCAATGCGCTTTAGCCGCGCATCAAAGCGTTAGTTTACGCGCCAGTCTCCAATCTATCCCATTATAAAGCCGCTAAAAATTGCGGCTTTGTTTGTTTTACAACGCTTACGTTTAAAAATCATCGATAAGCGTCACTTTGTTAGGCTTTACCAAAAGTCTCCTGCGCGCCGGATATTTTTACACTTTGTGATTGTATTTTGACACCTGCACGTTAATGTAAACGGTATCACCGATTATCTTGAACCAACCCTATGCAAGCCAATTCCTCCCATTCGTCATACCACGCGTATTCCGGGCATTTACAAGGGATCCTCAGTAAAATGCCTCAAGACATTGCAGCCAGTTACACCCAGGAGCAGCTACTGCACCTTGATGAGGCATTGCGCAAAAATAAAGCAAAGTTGCCCGTAAATGTGAAGGGCAGAGTGTCGGTTCCCTTTACAACTACACGATTCTTCTGGGTTTTTCTGGCCGGCCGCGACAAACGTGAGCTGTCGCGAGGTGAAATAAATGTAAAGAAAACTACTGTGGCTGCTTTCATTTTTGCTGCAATAATGACTTCTACCTTAATGGGATTACTTATCCTCTACCTCATTAAATCGGCGCTGGGCATCAATTTGTTCGAGCATTTTTCATTAGGAATATGGGGCTGGTTTAAGCAAAATGTATTATAAATCAGCTTATTTACCACTTCGAATTAGCATGAACTTTAATCAAACTGACTCAATATTGTGTGATTGTTGAGAAAGTATGAATTTTAGAGAATGCGATAGGGAACGTTACTTATAGGTTGGTTTGTTAAAATTATGTAACTATTTCATTTGGTTGCATAAGAATATTCATAATAAAGTTGGCTACAAGGTATGAATATTGCCTAACAATAGTAAGTTCAAGTTTTGTAGCTGTAATAAAGTTTGTTAAGAACGGATTCTAACAACAACATACCGTTCCTCATTTTTTTGTAATTTGCTTTTAACTCTTTTCATCGCAAGGAACTGCACGATGGGTAAAAAAGGCTTCGTTCGAAATAATGTAAATCAGTTTGCGGTACTGTATCGTTTTCTGGACTTATTGATCATTCAGGTTTGCTTGTTACTGGCGGCACAGCTTTATGGCATTCCACTTACCATGCATTATTACCTGATTGGGCTGATCGCCTGTGTGGCGTTTTTGTTTAGCGCAGAAATGCTGTGGTTGTACCGCTCCTGGCGGGCCGGCTCCATGAAGGAAATTCTGTTTGTGGCGAGTATGAGCCACTTATTGATGATTTCGGTAGTAGTGGGTTGGATGTTCATTTCAAAAACCTCAGATGATTTCTCCCGGTTCGTTATATCGTTTTGGTTTAGTATGAGTTGGGTGATTTCATGTACATGGCGCGCAGCATTTCGCTATTTCTTATTCCGGATCCGCAAAAATGGTTTTAATACACGTTCAGTAGCCATTATCGGGGCAAACGAAACAGCTGGTGAGCTTAACAAAGAGATACTAAATACCCCCGAAACTGGCTACAACGTCCTTGGAGTATATGACGACAGGGCTCCTGAGCGTATTGTTGTGCCAAAAGGCCTTGAACTCCAGGGCAGGATCAATGAACTCTATGACGATGTAAATAGCGGTAAGGTCGATATGGTGTTCATTTCCCTGCCAATGACGGCGAACCGCCGTATAGAGCAAATCTTGCGTGTATTAGGCGATACACCAGCCCAGGTTCACCTGGTACCTAACTTCTTCGTTTACAACCTGCTGCATTCGCGTATTTGTAACGTAGGTGAGCTGCAAACGGTAAGTGTGTTCGATTCGCCCATGAAAGGCGCGATGAACTTTTTAAAGCGGGTTGAAGACATCATCCTAGCCTCAGCGATTTTATCCGTTATTGCTATCCCAATGCTGTTTATTGCTGCAGCAATTAAACTCACTTCCCGTGGCCCGGTAATCTTCAAACAAAACCGTTATGGCATGGATGGTAAGAAAATCAAAGTGTGGAAATTTCGCTCTATGACAGTGACTGAAGATGGCGATACGGTTACGCAAGCTACTAAAAACGATTCCCGTTTAACCCCAATAGGTGGATTTTTACGCAGAACATCATTAGATGAGCTTCCTCAATTTATCAATGTGCTACAAGGCACAATGTCTGTAGTAGGGCCGAGGCCACATGCTGTAGCTCACAATGAGATGTACCGTAAAAAAGTAGAATATTACATGCTGCGCCACCGCATAAAACCGGGAATTACCGGCTGGGCGCAAGTAAATGGCTGGCGTGGTGAAACCGATACACTGGATAAAATGCAGATGCGAATTAATTATGATCTGGAATACATTAAAAACTGGTCACTATGGCTGGATTTTAAGATTGTGGTTTTTACCTTCTTTAAAGGGTTTGTCGGTAATAATGCTTATTAAGTTAGTGATGAATTACGAGTTAATAGTTTGAGCTGCATAAGCCTATAACTGTTCTTCAGGTGTGAAACTTTAGCTAATTAATGACATGGAGTTTGCTGGGTAAATGAAGACTATAGATTCTAATAAAAGCCACAAAAAAATTATTTGGCTTTTGGCCATGTGTACTTGTTTAATTTTAGTCTGCGAAATTGCCCTCAGAGTCATAGGGATTATTGACTTTCCCGTTTATCACACTAATTCAGTAATCGGATATATTCCCGCTCCAAACCAAAGCGGAGCATTTCTAAGAAAAAATCGTTGGGAAGTCAATTCAAAGTCAATGGGAACTGGATTATGGCGACCTAATGAGGCTAAAGACATACTGTTACTTGGTGATTCTCTCGTGTGGGGAGGGAATCCATTGGACCAGCCCGCCAAACTAGGGCCCCAACTTCAAGAAAAACTTCCTGAATGGCGTATTTGGCCGGCCTCAGCTGGTAGCTGGTCCATCCTTAACGAAATTGCTTACTTAAATTTAAATCCGGATGTAGTGCAAGACATCGAGACTATTGTGTGGATATTGAATACAGGCGATTTCGGTAAAGAGAGATCTTTGTGGAGTTCTGATCTCACGCATCCTCGAGAGAAACCTCTATCTGCGATTTGGTATGTTGCAAATAAGTATATTTTTTCACGTATTAACGGCTCATCTGCTAACAGAACTGATACTAGTGATAGTATTGCAGATTCAACTTTAAGTAGCTTGTCAAAGAAAGTCGCTGAATTAAATGATAAGAAAATACTATTCATCCTTTATCCAAGTAAAAGTCAATTAAAGGTTGAAAATGATTTATATATACATGTAAAGGAAGCATTAGAGGAAACAGTGCAGAGTTGTTGTGCTATTTTAGATTTAAGTTCGAAAAAGGACTGGAATAGTAATATATACAGGGACAGCATTCACCCATCAGCGGAAGGAAACAAGATATTAGCATCTATTATCGCTACGAAATTGTCAGAATAATTAAATAGTGTTAAAGGGGCAGGTTTTTGATAAATAGATTAACTAAATCCTTAGGTTTAAAAAATCTATTTTATAGAGAAGAATATTTTAGTAGTCTCTGAAATAGCAATAGTAAACAATAATTTTTATACAGTAGTTTAATTTATGATAGTTTCGTATTCACATAATTTCATCTTTCTGCATATACCCAAAACGGCAGGCACTAGCCTTAGGCGAGCACTAATGCCATACGCCAATCATCACGAAGAAAAATTATATGCAAAATTAACAAGAAAGCTAGCAGGTAAGCATACCCCATATAAGTTAATCGATTTTAGAAACCATCCACACTGGACTTTAGAGAAAGCTAAATCATTAATACCAACTGATAGATATAATACTTTCTTTAAATTTTGCTTCGTAAGGCATCCAACTGATTGGCAGCATTCAATGTTTAGGCATATTCTTGCACATGAACATCTTCCAGAATTTAAGGAAAGATATAAAAAACTTTATGAGCATAGAGATTTTCATGAATACATGAAATGGAGAATAGATGCCGGCGTTATTCCTCAAGTTGTTCAAATGTTGAATAAAAAAATGAAAATTGATGTGGATTTCGTTGGTCGTTTCGAAAATTTAAACGATGATTTCGATGAAATATCGCGGAGAGTTGGTATTGAATGTAAGCTGCCTTTCTTAAATAAGGGTAAAAACAAGAAAGAAATACATATCAGTCAAGAAACTAAAAGATTAATTTATCATTACTACAAAATTGATTTTGAAGTTTTTGGTTATGATAAGGAAGGCTACGATAAAGAATGGATTTTAAATAAAGATAGAGAGATTCACGAATTGAAAAGTGTGTATGATAAGGTGGGAATAGATTACGATGTTTGGAGAAAGAATGAGTTTTGATAGATTTTTTTGTAAGCTACATAATAATTTTTCTGCCAATATTAATGGCACTATGTATTTTTTGAATTTCATCTAAAGGCTAGATTTTAAAATGAGAGTCACACAAGCATGTATAGGACGGTTTCATCATTTTCATTTAGCTAGACAATTAGAAAATTTTGGTTTGTTAGATCGTATCTATTCAGGGTATCCAAAATTCAAACTTAAAGACGAGAAAGGGATCTCATCTAGTAGAATCCATACATTCCCGTGGCTTCATGCACCATATATGGCCAAGAATAAGTTTAGCTTGCTTAATTACGAAGCTCTAGATGATGCATGGAGACTTGCAGATCAACTTACTTTTGATAGTTATGTCGCAAAAAAGTTGAAAAATCCAACTATATTGATTGCCTTGTCAGGTTCTGCTGTAAAGTCCGGTAACATTAATCAAAATCTTGGCGGTAGATGGATATGTGATAGAGGATCATCTCACATCGAATTCCAAAATTCACTTTTAGAAGAGGAATATTCCTTATGGGGTATAAAATATAGGTCTAATAGCCCAAAAATTATGGAAAGAGAGTGTATTGAATATGAGCTCTCTGATTTTATTACCGTGCCTTCTAAATTCGTTTACGATAGTTTCATACAAAAAGGTGTACCTGAGTCTAAACTGGTAAAAATACCGTACGGGGCTAATTTAGCTAGGTTCTCAAAAAAAAGTGAACCAGATGAAAACGAATTTTCAGTTTTATGGGTTGGTAATGTAAGTATTAGGAAGGGGTTTTTATACGCATTAGATGCTTTCCAGAAACTAAAATTTAAAAATAAGAGATTTACGGTAATAGGAAATATCGAAGAGAATGTTAAATCTAAACTAAAAAGCTATAATTTAACTAATGTATATTTCAAAGGTACAGTCTCTAATGAACTGTTGGCAGATTATTACAGTTCACATCACGTTTTTGTTTTACCATCGATCGAAGAAGGCCTGGCAATGGTGCAAGGAGAAGCATTAGCCTGTGGTTGTCCAGTCATTGCTACAGCAAATACAGGAAGTGAAGACTTATTTGATGATGGCCATGAGGGATTTCGCGTGCCTATCAGGGATTCGACGGCTATCTTAAATTCATTTGAGAAAATGTTAGATACTCCTGAGATAAGAAAAGAAATGAGCAATAAAGCTCTTGAAAAAGTGAAAGTGTTGGGAGGCTGGGATACATATGGAGCCCAATATAAGCAATTTTTGAGTAAGTTATAAGGCATGAAAATACTATCTGTAGGTTGGTTTGATAGAGAAAGTAATACATCTCTCCACAGACACAAAGCATTAGTTAAAAATTTTAAGACTGTAGACAAAGTAGATTGTGCAACAAAATTAACTTTCTATTATCGAATTGCTAACAAACTGTTTGGTTATGGTTTTCCAATCAGCTTGCCGGACTTCAGTAATGCGAATGAAAAGGTTATTAGGCTATTGAGAGAAAACGACTACGATTTTGTCTGGATTGATAAAGGTATCACTATTAATCGAAGTACACTTGAATATATAAAAATAAAAAATGAACGTACTAAGATAATAGGTTTCTCTCCTGATAATATGGTGCTAAGACATAATCAAAGTCAAAACTACTTGGAATCCTTTGATTTGTACGATGCCCATATAACTACTAAATCTTACATTATCAATGATTTGATAAAATTGGGGGCTAAAAGGGTTATATTTACAAATCAAACCTTTCAGGAAGATTTTCACATACCTCAGGTATTGAGTGAAAAAGAAAAGGCTCAGTTCGCTGCACAAATCGGATTTGTAGGAGTCTGGGAAAAGGAGAGGTGTGACAGTATTTTGTTTCTAGTCGATAACGGTATGGAAGTAACAGTTTATGGGGATGGCCGATGGAATGAATATAAACATTATTCACCTCTGCTAAAAATAAAACCAGGTGTATTTTCGTCTGATTACCCAAAAGTGCTCAATGCATTAAAAATTTCGTTGTGCTTTCTTAGGAAAATAAATTTTGATCAACATACATCTAGAAGTATAGAAATACCTGCTTGTGGTGGTTTTATGTTAGCCGAGAGAACAGATGAGCATCTTTCTTTGTTTCAAGAGGGAGATGAAGCTGAGTATTTTTCTTCAAATGAAGAGTTACTTGAAAAATGTAGATATTATTTAAAAAATGAAAATGAACGTATTAAAATTGTCGAGAAGGGAATCCATAGATGTAAAATTTCAGGATATTCAAACTCTGAAACAATTAAAAGGCTAGTATATGAAATTATAGATAAAGGCAAAAATTGAAAACTTTGATAATGTTAAATCGCATTTCATCTCAGTTCGTTGCTTTCTATGAATGAACTATGAGTATTAACCCAAGTTAGAGCAATAAATAAAATGACACCTTAGTGATTAGCGGAATGATCTGACAACATAGAAATATTGAAAAAGAATGACATAGGACAAACTTCAAATTTGTGAAATAACTGATTAGGATAAGCTTACAAAGTTAGTATAATTACCTTGTTGTTTGAATAGTATAAGACTTTGCGAGCCAAGCTATATAACTTTAGCTACAGTGTTCTATAAGTAGGTGATTGAATAAGATTAATTTATCGCTTAGATATAGATTCATAATTGAAACTAAAACTATAATATTTAGAGAAAATTTAGCTATGATTAAAGGGAATTGTTAATAATATGAAAATAATTGTGGAGAACTCGACTTGGAACAATGTTGGGGATGGTTGGTATCAGAGTGCCTTATACAATCTCTTAAAGCAGTTGTACCCTAATTATGAAGTTAAAATGGGTGAAGGTCCTATACGAAGAGCATTTAAAATTAGAAATGCAAAGCAATTTGAAAATCGCTTTGAGATGATGGAATACCAAAAAGGTGACGTCCATATTTTCTCTGGTCCGATGATGAAGGAAATTGTAGGTGATTACAAATCTAAGATTATAGAAATAAAGGAACGAGGCGCTGAATATGCATTTATAAGTGCTTCTGGTGCAAAAATAACATCGAGTTTTCTGAATGAAATAGGTAGCTTTCTAGAAAAATACCCACCTCTTTTTCTTTCTTCCAGAGATGAGCAAACATATCATAATTTTAAAGGTTTTGTTAAGAATTCGTACAATGGTATTTGCACGGCATTTTTAGTAGATAAGATGCTTCCATTAGATTCGTTTGAAATGGATAAGCCTTTTTTCGTTAGCAGTTTTTATCGAGAGTTAGAACCATATTATAGTTTGATAGACAGAACGAAGGGAGTCAGTCTAGGTAATATCAAAGTAGATAGAAAGGAAACATATTTGAACTTGAATTTCAAATATGCCCGGCATTTTAATTTTATGCGCCCAAAGCAAGAGTCTTTGGAAGACTATCATGTTGTTAGACTTATACAAGAAATTAACTCTCGCTTTAACCATATTAATTTCGCGCTTCCTAATTCGTTTGTTAGCTTTAATCCACTTTCTTCGTTAAATTTAATAAAATCGGCAGAGTTCGTAATTTCTGACAGGGTGCATGCGTGTGCAACAGCGCTAGCATGCAACCGACCCGCCCAGTTTTTACATGATACTCCCAGAGCTGGTATATTTACCAGGATGGGATTTGATTATAAAGCGAATAATGGCATTTTATATCCAAACTTAGAGATAATAGATGATGAGTTAGAGAAAATGTCACAGGCGATATTAAAAGCTATATAGATAACCTTATGTCCCTGAAGAATAAATTAGTTGCAAATAGTTTAGCATCCATATTTCATAAAGCTGTTCTCGTTTTAGATAAACTGTTCCTTGTTCCTTTTTTTATTCAGTTTTGGGGGGTTGAGTACTATGGCGAATGGCTCACGCTTACAATTATTCCGAGCTTTTTAGCTTTTTCTCAGTTAGGGTTTGGAAATGCAGCAGCGAATATTTTTGTTTTGCGATATGCTGGAGGTGATAATCAAGGCGCTGCCAATATAGCAAAAAGTGCTATTGTTATAATAGCTGCTTTCATTACTTTCGGAATGGGTCTTTCTGCAATAATAATAGGCATCCTTAATCATTACGAGATATTTGATAAAAGCCTGCTCGACCCGGATGAGGCTATGTTAGCGGTTTCAATTTTAATGTTGTCCCGCTTAACAAATTTTTATCAACAACTATTTGAGGCATATTTTAGGGCTGCCAGAAAGGCTGCCAAGAGTATTTATCTTTTATCTATTTATGCACTTGTCAATGTCATAGCTGGCTTAATAGTTTTAGTCTATGGTGGTGGGATTGTTGAGTTTGCGTTTGCAAATTTATTGTGCTCTATTTTGTTTAATCCTATTTTTGCCTTCTTAGCCCTTAAAACGTTGAATTTGCCCGGGTTTTGTAAAGCCAAAATAAGTAAAGAAGATATTAGGCAAGCTTTCCAAAAAGGGCTAGGATTTCTCGCAACACCGATATGGCAAGCTATTTTTTTTCAAGGCACTACGTTAGCAGTACGTTTAACTATAGGTCCTGAAGGGGTTACCATTTATAGTACGATAAGAGCTCTTACTCGAAGTGTAAATCAAGTATTTAACATAATAAATAGTACAGTTTTTCCTGAGCTGCAATATGAAATTGGCAATGGGAATATGGATAGTGCTAGGCAACTTTTTAGAATATCAATCATGGTAACTTTATTAGTGGCTGCGGCTGGTATGTTATTCTTAGCTGTATTTGGTCTAAACTTTTACTCAATCTGGACAAACAATGTTTTAAATCCACCTATTACTATGTGGTATATATTTGTACTGAGTGTAGGTTTCAATGCGCTTTGGTGGAATTCCACGATTGTATTTCGAGCTACTAATCAACCTTATAAAATGGCTGTGGCAGGGATACTATCTGCTTGTATATCAGTAATTGCCACTTACATTTTTTCGATGTATTGGGGGTTGGTTGGAGCAGCTTTGGGAGCCATGATATTAGATTTAATTTTAGCGCTTTATGTCTTACCTGCTTGTAGTCATCTGCTCGGTCAGAACCCGGCAATAATATTCAATGAATTTTTTACTTCGGATTTAGTAAAGATGAGAAGAGTTTTTAAAATGAAATTTAGCAGATAAACTTATGCAGATATTATTTAAATCGCAAACTGTGTTTTATATTCAGTACCCAATGACTGATTTGCATTAAAATATTGGGTTTTATGATAATGAAGAATAGATAGCTATGGTTGTATCCATTGATTGAACTGATACTCATTGTCAGTTATTCGATTTAAACTAGTGTGCGAGTTTAACACTACAACTTATCGAATATCTTTACAGGTTGCATAGAGTCGAGCTATTCTTCGAGTTTGGTGATTAATTCCTGTTAAATATCACTAAGCTGCTTGGCTTTTACTAGTGCTAAATCATTACCTCTTCGTATTTATTAGTGTGGCAAACTGTTGATGTTTTTATTAAGACAGTAATTCCAAATTGAAAATGGTTTAACGACTTAGATATTTAGTCGGAACTAATTCAATTAAAGCGTAATTTTCTTATGATTCTAGCTTTGAATCTTATCAATATACTTATAAGATCATCCTTACAAGATGATTCTTTTATCGCAAATACTGCACAAAAAACATTGAAGGGACTCTCAGGTGCAAAGTAGTAATTCACATAGTAAAGGCTTTCGAAGTGACATTAACGGTCTGAGGGCTTGGGCCGTCGTAGCGGTCATTTTGTTTCATTTCACTCTTCTTGGGCTACCAAGTGGTTTTATTGGAGTTGATGTCTTTTTTGTTATTTCTGGGTACCTAATGACTTTAATTGTATTTAAAGGCCTTACCCAAAAGAATTTTGGTTTTTTTAATTTTTACGCTGCACGCATTAGGCGGATAATGCCTGCATTGTTAGTGATCGTACTTACCCTACTGATTACTGGCTGGTTCCTGTTGCCTACAACTGATTATCAAAGCCTTGCGACTGAATCAATCGCTAGTTTAAGTTTTGTTTCAAACGTTTATTTCTACCTGAGAACCGGTTACTTCGACACCGCCGCTCATGAAAAATGGTTATTACACACCTGGTCATTGGGAGTAGAGGCTCAGTTTTATATTTTATATCCGATTTTTTTATTTTTATTCTGGAAAATAAAAGCAACAACAAATGCACTGATATGTAACGTTTTACTTCTATTTAGTTTGTCGATAGGTCTTAATTTTTATTGGTCTGTTATCGATAGTAGTGCTGCATTTTATCTACTTCCAATGCGTTCCTGGGAATTATTGTCCGGTGGATTAGTCTTTTTTGCTAATTTAAAACTTAAAACTTCAGAACGGTTTACACAGCTTTTACATTATTCTGGTTGGTCGCTGCTACTGATTTCATTTATCGTTATAGACAGTAACTTTCCCTGGCCTAGTTACTGGGCAATCTTTCCTGTATTAGGGGCAAGTTTAATAATATTCAGCAATAAACAAAACAGCTTATTGACGAACAATATTCTTGCGCAATGGCTGGGGACTCGATCTTATTCACTTTATTTATGGCATTGGCCTTTTTCCGTATTTTTGCTCATGGCTGAAATCAATCATTCTTGGTTTTATGTAACCATTTGTTTATTACTCTGCTTGTTTTTTGCTCACTTGACGTATTTGTATGTGGAAATACCTTCCAGGAAGAGACTGCAGAATTTAAGTACTCTTCGTGAAATAGCTACCTTATCTGCGATATTTGCGATTTTCGTTAGTTGTACAGTTTTTATTCGAACAGTAGAATTTCAAGATAGATTACCAAGATCTGTGGAATTAGCAGCTGCGGGGCAGTTTGACCGAAACCCAAGACTTGATGAATGCTTGGGCACTAAAGACATGGAAAAAGTACCATACTGTATATACGGTGCAGGTGATATCAAAGCATTTATAGTGGGAGACTCTCATGCAAATGCAATAGTTACGGGGTTATTTGAAGCTGTTGAGACAAGTGTACTTCAAATGACTTTGAGAGGATGTCCAATGATTTTAGGAGCTAAACGTTCACCATGGGCATCCATAGACTTGTCTCCCATATGTAAAAATATGACAAACCAGCTTTTAGGTGCCGCCCAAAAGTTCGGTTTACCAGCTGACATACCAATTATATACACTACAAGCACTTCAGTTTATTTATATGGGAAATTCGCTCAAAATAACAATAGAAAAAGCCACAGTCCAGAAATCTACTTTGGTGAGACACCAATCAAAGATCACAAAGACCCAGTATTTCAAAGTCATTTTTCTGCAAACTATGTCGATACACTATGTACTATTCAACAAAAATACAATAATTTGTTTGTTACTCGTCCAATTCCCGAAATTGGTTTGGATGTCCCGCGGATATACAGCAGAAAATTAATATTGTCGCAAACCAAAGAAGATATATATATCCCTTTAGCTGAGTATATGAATCGAAATAAATTGGTTTGGAATGCTCAAAATCAAGCAGCTGAGAAATGTGGGGTGAAGATTCTAAACCCTATTAAATATTTATGTGATTCTGAGAAGTGTTACGGTACAAAAAAAGGTAGGACTCTGTATTTTGACGATGACCATTTAAGTGAAGTCGGAAACAAACTGCTTATTCCAATGTTTAAACAGATTTTCGATCAAGAGTAACGAGGCACGCGTACGGGGACCTTTGGTTTATGCTATTTGAAAATGGTTTGTATAGATTTGAAAGGGCTAACATAGTCAATCTTTAAAAAACTTACTTTCCATTGAGTGGAAATCCTCTCAAGCTTAATGCAAAAAACAATATAAATTGCTACTACAATAAACTGATATACTAGATTCATTCCAATGCTTTTAATATATATTAGCAGTGGGTAATGTAGGGCGTATATTGCGTAACTTCCTTCCCCTAATTTAAAAAATGCTTTATTAATCCAATTGCTCATGCTTTTGAAGTTATATTTCGAAAAGAAAATAATTCCAAAATAAAAAATAGAGCCGATACACATGCCCTTACCTATAACCTGGAGACTGTCTGACGGAACTAAGTCTCTTAGAAATAGAAAAGAAATACCTATAATCCCGTTGGCTAGGAATAAAATATGGTTAGTTTTCCCCTCAGTAAAAAAATTCGACATGACATAACCTTGATACCAGATTAAAAAACTGACGTAAAAGTATAAATAGGGTATGAATATCACTTTTTTATTAAAAACGATACAGAATAGAGCTATGATTAACATCGCTGCGTACTTTGTATATATACTAAAGTCAGCGAAGTACTTTCTATTTATTACGAAGAGTATTGGGAACAACAAATAGAAAAACATTTCAAACGCTAAAGACCACAATGGACCATTTAAGCCGTAGGGTACAAACCATGACTGCGGGATTGATGAGCTGGTTTGTAGAAATAACAAATTACCAAATAAGTTAAAAAGGCTAAACTCTTTAAGATGTTCTTGCCCCATAACTAAACCAAAAAGAAATGCAGTGAAAAGGCTTAACCAGTATATAGGTAATATTCTCTTAAAGCGACGATATAGATATTGATTACATGATTCTAAAGAACAAATAGGCCTTTTAGATACTGTTAATCCTATAGAAATACCGGAGATTATAAAAAATACAAGCACCGCATCATGACTTCTTTCTGAGATAAATGCAGAAAGTGTAAACATCCAATCATTTAAATTTTTTTCAAATGCTAAAGTATTTAATTTGAAAATATGGTGAAAAAGAACGACTAGTGCGGCTACTCCACGTATGCTATCTAAAATATTGATTCTCTTTTTTAGCTTAATTTTGGACATAGTCTTATTTTCACAATTCTTTAACTTGAAAGTTTTAGTTTACTAATATATCGCCAACTCAGTATTACCAATATCTTAGCGAGGAAAATTAAATTCTATTGGTGAATCTTGATCACTTAGTAGAAGGTTGTTATAAAAATCTATTTAATAACGCTGTAATTATATTTTTATTTTTAATCCACTTTGATTTTCCATAACCTTTATATTTACTCAGTTCAGGAGCAACAGGACACCACGAGTTTCCCCGCTCATAAACGAAAAAAAGAAAAATACATTATGTAACTTTGTGAAGCTGTGTAATTCCATAAACTGAAATCTATAGCATTAAATACCACGGTCTTGACCATGAGAATCCGCCGGTAATATGTTTTCACTTTCGACAGGATTCCTCTGCCACTAATTATTTGTTTATAATTTACTATATAACAAATAAAAACTGAATACCTTAACCTTCACAACTAACCTATTGTTAATGTAGCTACATCTGTCTTGACCGCTCCAGACTTCATGCATGCTCATAGCCTTTATTCAGAAGTATAAAAAATTGCATTAAATTTAGCGTTGTTAACAACGACAGTATCTATTAAAAACAATTTTAACCTAACATTAATGGGAGTATTCTTTGCTATATATCTAATCTACACTATTAAAATATGTAATATCAAGCTTAGCCACGGTTTGATATTAAAAAAATGACTCTGTAGTTGAAGCTAATGTATTGAGAATGGAGATTTGTATTGTTATGTAGGTAGTTCTTTATTGTTTATTACTATCGAAATTATTTATGGCTTTTTTATATATTGATAAGTAATTCTTTAAGGTATTAGACTTTCTAAAGTTTATAGACCATTGATAACCTCTTTTCTCGAGGGCTTTTCTTTCTGATTCTGACAAGTTTAAAAAGTTTAATAATATATCTACATTTTCTTTTGCCCATCGGTCAATGTTGTTGTTTCTAAATTTGTAAGTGGATGATAAAAACAGACTGTGCTCGCCTGCTATCTCATTCATAGGTGCAGAGTTAGTGGTAAGAACGCAAGTCCCCGCAGCTTGTGCCTCTATAATAGGCCAACCAAAGCCCTCTTCATGGCTCGGGAATATTAAGCATTTTGCACCTGAATACAGTGCATTTAACAGTATATTATTTATATCTTTTAAAAACAGTACATTAGCTGCTTTATTGGTTACAGTAATTTCTTCGAGTATTTTTTGCTCTTTTTCGTTTGCTGCTGGTCCAACAATAACCAGGCATAGTGGTTCCTCGCATTTCCTAACATAGTGCTTATAGAGATGAAGTAATCCTGTACGATTTTTATACCATTGGTTTCCGCCAATGTTAAAAAGATAGCCCTTATAATTTAAATTCAGATTTCCCTGAATAAATTTTTCATGGATTAATTCTTCACTCATCCTAGTGTAAGGATAGTTTAGGCCGTTGAAAACCACCTCCGATAGAGTTGGTTTTATGTTTGATAAATCCTCTAAATCAGCCTTTGTTTTATTAGATATAGAAATAAAATATTTTCCTTTTTCAAATCCTCGTCTTATGTAGCGCTGGTAAATCTTCCCTGACCAACCTGTTTTGTTTATTTGTTCTCGGCCAAGTGCTGATTTAAGTGCTAATAAGTCATGTACATGGATGACATGCGGATGTCTCGATACTAATGGTACCCAAGGACCTAGTGCCTGATCACAGAAGACAAATACAGTATTAGAAGGAGTATTGAACATTAACCTTGCTTTTACTTTTAGCGGAAATAAAAGGTATTGGTCCAGGTATCCAAGCCATTTGGCTGCCTTCGGGAGCCATCTGCTCAATCTATAAAAATATGGTGATGGGGAAAGCGTATCAACGGTATATCCAAGTGATGTATAACCACTTTCAAGCATGGCTGCGAATCTCGGCATGCTTTTACTATTCATAAACGAGGGATGTGTAAACAAGACAATTTTCATTAGACACTCATGGTAGTAGCGGATTACAAGGACAAAATTAACTCACGTTTTTTTGAGGTGGCCTTTTTATGTTTGAACATCATTTTGTTATTACTCCGTCGCCAACTTTTTTAGTTCGTTAAAGAAGTTGTTCATAATCGCTTTATAATTTAAATGTGATTCAGCATATTTTCTTGCGTTGGCACCACAGTTGACGCGTTCGTCTGGATGGTCTGCAAAATATTGAATTGCATTGATGAAGCCTAAGGTATCTTCGGGCCTTACCGTTAAGCCTCTGGACTGTAGTACTGAGTGAATTTCGGTGCCTTCATCAGCAGTTGCGATAATAGCCTTACCTGAAGATAGCATTCCCGTTAGCTTTGAAGGCATCACAAGATCAGCTGCGCCAGACTGTTGGGGAAGCAAATGAATATCGGCTAAGTTTAGAAAATCACATAGATTTTCGTATGGCTGCAACGGTAACCATATAATGTTGTTGAGGTGAGCCGCTTGTTTTCTAAGTCGCGTTAATGCAGAACCTGAACCACACATAACGAATGTGATATCGGTAAGCGCCTCTGCGGCTTTAATAATAATTTCAAGTCCTTGTTTTTCTCCCATATTGCCTGAATACAATGCGACTATTTTATTCTCAGCTATAGAAAGTTTGGTACGGTATGTTGAAGTTTGGTAAGGAGTTATAAAATCGGTATCAACCCAGTTTGGAAATAGCAATTGGCGCTCAGCGGAAACGCCTTTTTTAGTTAACAACTTTTTCATAGACTCAGAGATTGTTGAGACTTTAGTGAATCGCTCAAGTAAAAATCTCTCAAATTTGTAAATGTAGTTCTTTAGCCTTTTTGATGTAATTATGCCCAAATCAAAGGCCGCATCTATCTCAAAATCCTGAATGTGAAGAATCGATTTTGCGCCACTTAGTTTGCTGGTAAAGAGTGCGCCAAAGCTGTTAAAAATAGGCGGTTCGATACAAATAACGATTTCTGGTTTCCACAAAACCTGTTTAATTACAACTGGAAAGCTTGATAAAGCAAACGAGGCTAAATGTATTATTCTTTTGATACCTGTGACTTTTCTGGGTACCCAAATAGGACAGCGTAATACCGTTAAGTTTCCATTTGTTTCTTTAGTATATCGCCAAGACGAGTAATCTTTATTGATTTTCCATTCTGGATAGTAGGGCGGTGAGCAAATCACTTTAACCTTATTGCCATTATCGGCAAGCCATTGGGCCATTTCTCCAGAATATTTACCTATCCCTGTAAGCTCAGGGGAAAAGTTTGTAGAAATTAGCAAGATTTTCAATTTTTATCTCGTACCTGGTTGATTCAATTCTTATTCAGCAGTTGATATTAATTTACTGCTAAGTGTTTTATTACTTTAACTAGTGATGTTGATTCTTCATTAAGACGTTTTATTAAGTAAAACGCTCTATACAAAGCCACAGTTTTTCTTCAACTTTATTTGCGAGGCTTATAGCTAGAATATTTTATTTATGTAATCTCCAATACCGCATATCAATTTAACATTACCTCTGTGCTTAATTTATATAAGATAAAGCTTCTTATGAATATGTGGGTATGGGGTTATTCCTGATTTAACTCTTGGTTATATCGCTTTTTATTCTCGCTACAAGATTTTTTGATGCTTGCTTAATATTGAATTTTTGCTCAAAACATCTCTGTGCCTGGTGTTGATACATTTCTCGCTCTTCTGGCTGTAATGCTAACCATTGAGAAATAAGTTTTTCGGTTCCTTGCAGAGTGTCTTCTCCAACCAGCCCCGCTTTCATTTCTACTATTTCTCGCCATATGTTTACCTTATCGGAGATCAACACCGGTGTTCCTAAGGCTAATGACTCTGCAACAGATATACCGAAGTTTTCTTGGTGAGATGGGAGAATAAATACTTCGGCTGCTTTCATTGCGGCCCATTTGAGCTCACCTTTAAGCATGCCTGTCCAGGTGATATGCGCTTCTGCATTGAATGATTGGGCCAAGGCAATTAATTGTGCCTTCCAGCCCGTCTGATCGGGGCCTGCCATTACCAGGTGAATATCTTTATTTGATTCTAATGCCTTGGCGAATGCCTGAATTAATAGGTCGCAGCCTTTTTTCTCATGGATGCGGCTTAAGAAAAGAAAAATGTGTTTGTTCTTCAACTCTGGGTATTCAGCGTAAAACTGGTCTGCGCCGGTTTGTTTACCTATGGGCGGAATGGTAGTTCCATAATTAACGACTTCAGCTGTGACATGGTACGGTTTAAAGGAAAAGGCTGCTAAACGCTTTTCTTCTTCACAGGTGAAGAGTACAGCTTTAGCGTCTCGTAATACGGCATATTGTGTAACAAACCAATAAAGGTACTTTTTTAGGTGCTTAATTGGATATTCTTGCTTGAAGTATGGATCTAACATGCCGTGAGGAAAGACATAATAGGGGACGTTAGTATGTTTTAGCGCGGCACGCACTGCATGGCCGTGGTATTGCCATAATCCATGCACAATTACGGCATCAAACTGATTAGCGATATGTTTAATTTGTTTCACCAGGTTGGGGTGATATGAAAACGTGCCTTTGCCTTTGCCAATAGTAACTACATTCAGGTGGTCAACTGAGCCTAAATCGTCTTCTGGTTCGTCCATGGATAACACAGTGGCTGTAACACCAAGCTCTGCGTAATATGACGTGATGTTTCTAACGCCCTGTGCCGGGCCACCTTGCTCTAGCTTTAATGAGCTAATTACGTGCAAGACATTCATCCGATTTCCCTATCAATTAAATGTTATTGCCAAAAGCCGCCGATAAAATATTTGCGGTCTTCAACACTAAGAGCGTCTAAAAAGTCATCGACAAAATTAGATTGTATGTCGAAGGAGGTTGTTGTGTCATTTGAAATTTCTGAGACTCTGAATAATAAACCATCTGCTCTGTAACCATGAGCGGCAAGGTAAATACGGTTGTAATGCAAATCCATGGTAGAATTCACAACGCCATTACCCAACCGTATCCAGTACATCACGTTTTCGGTTCTGAACTGTCGTTTGGCGACTAACTTACTCACGGGTAATTGCGAACTTTCATATGCGAGCTCCCCAGAGCTTTTATCGGTAATCTTAAACCCTTGAGAGGGGTAGCAGGCGTCTGGCCGATGTACCTGATTAGGAAACATCTGGTCGCTACCATAAGCAAGGGATACCATAATCACATTTTGTGTTTTATCATTTTGGTAAATGCGGGTAACAGTTGAAGTGTAGAGTTCGTTAACCTTTTGCTCGATTTCTGGGCTAACGGTAACCCGAGTATAGTCATCGTTAAGTCGAACCCAGTCACCAAACTGATCCGGCATAAGGGCTTCGTAATCGGGTTCGCCAATGTAACGATACCATTCCTTTTGTGGGATTACCCATTCTGCCACCAGAAACTGCGATGATAACAACAACACCATAACTACCAGAGCGCTGATTTGCTTTACTGACATCCTATTCATTTTTATCAGCCTTACGATTCGATTGCGGAATTAACCGCAGTAATGAGTCTGTACTAATCATCAAAACAAAACCAAATAAAAACAGGGCTAGTGATGCAAAATCGTGCATAAAGCCTTGTCCTGCGGCGTCTCCGAGATAATAGGTAATCAATATCAGGGAAATTACCCGTAGGATATTGGAGGTAATAGAAATAGGGACGATTAAAATGGCTAACCCGACTGTTCTTATATAGGAAGGGTGGCGAACCAGATAGAGGTACAAAATCCCCAGCGTTTCCAGCATCAATAAGGTACGCATACCGGAACAGGCATCCGCCACAAATAACTTATAACTCCCAACTAAAATAACAATACCATTTTGTGCTACGGGATAGTCAAAGAAATACAAAATATCAACCGCTACGTCGCTCACTAACAACTTGAGAAAGCTGGAAAGGGGATCCATTACTACCCCGGGAATAGGGATCATAAAGAACATAAAGAAAATCGGAAAAGCCAGTGTTTTAATAACGGCCCACCCAAAGGTGTAAGTGTAAACACCACAAAAAATACATATAAAACTAAGAATCTTAAAGTGGATCATATCGGTAAAGCCACCTATCACGTACAAAACAAAAGCACCTAGAAAAAACAAAATTCCCGGTGTTGGATGGCTTATCTGAGTATCTAAATCAATTATTTTTTGTTTATTTTGAAAGACTAAAAAAAGAGAAATTAAAAGAACCAATGGACCGTGAGAGTGAACGGGATTAGACCAGGCCCCATTCAAACTGAGATCAATAAAGAACGGCACATAATAAAAAGCAGTAATTATGTGCAAAAAAAATAACGTGGTATAGCTAGTAGTTTTAAATTTAGCAGCAATCATACATTGTCCATTACTGAGATACCTCTTCTATGAGAGGGATGGATTCATACGTGATTTCTCGATCAGCAAGATTAGAATCAGAATCTTTGTACAACACATTGCTGAATGTCATTTTTACGTGTCTGGCTTGATCATCTGCTGTAAAAATAATTTGATCATTTTCTGGAGTAAAATCTGCACTATACTGGCTAGCTCGATCGGTTAGTTCAGTCATTGAAGATACTTCGTCTGTAACGTAAAAATGCATGGCAGACTTCCCGCCTTCTAATATGATGTATTGGTAGTAATCGTCACTCTCATACGTAAAATCCTGACTTAACGATTTAATTTGTATATAAGTTTTACCCTCTTTAATTTGAATTACTTTCTCACTTTTATCAATATTATCAAAAGCGCTTGGTATTCTGCAGCGAACAAATTGAGATAGAGAATCAACGTGTGAGCTGCGAGTTTGAGTAAAGCGATTCTCAAATTCAGTGAATGGGTCTTTTTCAGGAATGCTAGAAATAAATAGAATATTGTTCTTATCTACAAGATGAGTTTGCATAAATGGTGAACTTCGATCTTGCCATTTTAGTTTATCAGTACTACTTAAACTAGAAGTGTCGTTACTGTGCCAGTATGGCTGTGTACAGTCAATCTGATTAAAAATATTATCTGAGTCGACTACGATTCCAAACTCAACTATGTTATCGCTTGAATTGTAGGGCCTGTATCTAATATTTGATGATCCAACTGCGTAATTTTCCCCAATATATTTATCTGCAACTATTTCAGTTTCTATTGTTGGATCTTCACCCCAAGTTGAAAAGCCTGGTAAAACGTGAGAAGTAATATCGTTATTAACAATTGGAACGGTATTCACACTATCTGGTAACCAGTCAGATAAAATATATAATATCCAATGCATGGGGGCTCTATGACTTCTAAAGTCTTCCACAGTCAAGTTTAACGTCGGGGCGATATAGAACCAAAATAATCTTTTATCTGTACCTAAATGATTGCTTTGGGAATTAGCCTCGGAGATTGACCCGTTAATCTCATTAGATTGTTCCCGAGTTAATGGTGGAATTAGCTTACCTTTGAACGAATTGTCTCTTAGATATTGGATGGCCTTATTAGCCTCACCTGATGCTAATGATTTTAAGGTTGAATTACTAACAAAATCTACTAGGTTAATGACAGCAAAAAAGTTTACTTCGGCATAATTTGGCGAAGCAATTTCTAGATGGCCCTGATTTATATGTGATTCAAACCTGTTAGCTAATTTATTATAATAATAATCGGTAATTTCTTCACTGGTGTATGTACTACCATCATGATTGTACCAAGTTTCTTTTCCAAAATATTGGGCTAATAAGTACCACGAAGACGCTTGAATTATGGCATGATTTAAGGTGCCATGGCCAAAAAAACGGTTATATTTGCAACACGAACCTTTTGTTAGGTAGTTACGTAATACTTCAATGTTTTGTTTTGAAAGGCAGTGCTCAAACTGATACAAGTATCTTACAACTCCAGGTAGAATAAACATCTCAATATCTTTATCTGGTTTAGTATGATTCAAAAAGTCAACCATGTAGTTCGAATAACTTTCATTACAACCATTCACGGCAGTATCGCCAATTATCCAGTATGGGTTTCTATTTCGATGATCTGAAGTGTTCTTGTATTTAACATCAGCCCACTCTAGTAGTTGGGCGCGTCGATCTTCTATATTACTGTAAGTACCATCGCTAGCGATGGATTGCTTCATAGACAAACCTAAATAAATTGCAATAATTGCATGTATGAATAAATTTAAACATTTTACTTTCATTTGAGTTACCTAATACTTGGTATTTATCGATATCAACAAAGTCATACAACAGAGTATAATACAATTTGTCATTTTTTCATGATATCAATTGTTACCTGTGTATATTTTGTATGGACGTATTGCAAAGCTGATAATGTAAGTAAGTATGCAAAAAATTAATACGTTTTCTATAAATTCTCTAAGTAATAAATTAGCTACGCCTATAATACCTTTAATCGGCAGCAAGAATAATAAAAATTCAGATGCTAGAGCAAATAAAGGAAAGACAATGGCGAAACCATAACTCTTCCAATTATTTCCAAAAAATTCAATTATCTTAAAAAAAATAAGAGCTAGAAAGAAAAACACTATTGGCGAAAAATATCCGAAAACAATTTCCAAGTCGACGAAGGCTGATGATACTTTTAAACCTCCAAGTCTACGTCCAGTTGTCTCGTGCACCATGATATCCATAGTGCTTTTCATTATTTCCAGTTTATTTAGTTCGATACCCAAAATATCAATAATTGGTTGAGGTAGAACTGCAATTATTTTATGTTTAATTTGTTGCCTAACTTCAAATTTTCCTTGCTCTGATAGTTTTGAGGCGTAGTTATATGCATTGTCATGAAACTTTGTAAGTACAAAGCGTGTAAGAATACCATTTTCAATATAATCTTCGTCATAATCTGTATAAATTCTATCTTTTACGTATTTTCCTTTTTCAACCAGTTCTTGACTAGTGGAATTCCAATAAATATCAAAAGTATTTTCTAACATTTCAGTGGGCGATAAATTTGATCTCTCGGAGCGGGCATCTAACATAGCATCTGAAAACGAAGATAGAGGCTTTAATAAGCTAAGCATTATAACCAGCAGAAATGAAATCTTGATATAAAAACTCATGTTGAATTTTTCATTATTGCTCAGTAAAACAATTGTTGAAGTTAAAAATAGGTTGACTAAACCAGCAACAATCAGACCGCGTGAGTTAAAGGCAATTCCCACTATTACAATCAGGACAAAATATATTGATATATACAATTTTTGACTTTCTTTATGGGCATAATCTTTGCCAAATTTATAAATGTAAAAGAGTATAAAAAAAGGAAACCACATTAAAAAATGAAAATTTAAAATAAGTCTACCAACTGTGCCTGGTAATATCTTTCCCAGAATCATAGCTGCCAAGCCAAGTATTGATAATGTCCATACACTTTTTACTGATGGAATATTATATAAGCCGATCTTAATTAGGATTTCTTTTATGTATTCTTTGTTATACTTGTTTTTATATTGCTTGGTGTGAAACAATGATGAGTATAAATAATGACTTGAAATTGCGATCAACAAATAAAAAGATAATTTAGAGAATGTGTTGATCGGATCATATAAATATTTCGTGACAGGATTCCAAAAAAGCGTTTGAAACAACAATGCGCCAAAAATTCCTGAAAAAAGTAAAATAATTAGTGCAACAGCCGATATTGGCGTTTTAGCATAAGAATCAGTACAATAAAGGTAAGCTAAAGTGATTACTGTTGTTAAAGTAATTATTAAACAACTAACTATGTTGTTAGTAGTAGATTCAATTGCTATTTGAGCCATTAAAGTTACTATTAGTATGCACATAGTAACAAATGACAGAAAACTTTTAAAAGTCACGGTATTTTGCTCATAATAGGACTAGATTAAATGGCGATTTAAAACTCATTAATAACTGCTCCGATTATTTTACCGCCACTTAAATCGACCTTTTCAACAATTTGTTTAAAATTAGAAACTTTCGATAGGTTTTTCTTGCTAGTAATCACCACTCCTTTGATTAAGCTGGTTAATATATAACCGTCACTATGCTCTTTTACGCTTGGGCAGTCGTAAATTACTACGTCGTAACTACTCTCTAATTGTTCAACCAAGTTTTTCATTTTTGAGCGGCCCAACAGCTCCACAGGATTTGGTGGCAGTGCTCCGCTGGTAAGAATACTTAGGTTTGTTAAGTGGCTAAGATTTTGAATAGCATTATCGTCGGTTCTACCTGCCAGTAGTTGCGATAAACCAACGGAATTTGGCAGTTTGAAAAAGTTGTGTTGACTTGGTTTACGCATATTGGCGTCTACCAACAAAGTCTTCTTGCCGAATTGAGCAAAAGAAATAGCTAAGTTTGCGCAATTTAATGAACTTCCGATTCCGGTGTCATCACCAAATATCGCGATGGACGTATTCTCGTTTAGCCATCTCAGCGTAAGCTGGACCCGCAACAGGCGAATCTTTTCACTATAAGGATGTTCTGGCTCTAATGCAGCCAGTACGCGCTTATCAAATTTATCTGAGGTTTTTTCAAAATAGGAAAACTCGAATTGTTCTGATAAAACACGGTCTAGATCAACCTTGGTGAGCAAGCCTAGTTTGATGGCGCAATCACCAAATCGCATTCCTGAGTTATTTTGTTCCTCGGAAACTTTAGCTACCTCGTCAGGTGTTAATTTGCCTGCCTGAACTAATATTTCACCAATACTTTCATTTTTAATGTTGCTGGTTATCATGTTGAGTTAGCCTCATGCCTGTTTTATTTTTGGTATTTCAGCCAGTACTGGTATGTCAAAGCTATCTTCGATTAGTGTTTTATCGCGAATTTTTTTATTCAACTGTTCAAATACTAAAACTGAAAATAAAGCAATAATCCCTGAAAATATAAACGTTGCAATTAAAGTAAAAATAAGGGAAGCATTAGAAGCAGAGAAGGGCGGTGAAGCTCTATTAAGAATAGAGACGTCGGTGTCAACAGAGTTGCCTTCTAACCTGAATAAGTTTAATTTTTGGGTGGTTGCATTTAATAAACTTTCTGTGTTTTGTACTTTATTCACCAGAACTTTAAGTTTGTCACGATTTTTATTGTTACTTAACATTAGTTGTGTTTGCTCATCTATCGCTCTCTCGACGTTAGCAATTAATAGCTTGGTCTCTTTAATCTCGGACGACAGTTTTGCTTTAGCGGATTTGATCTCATTAATTAAGCTATCACGCTTAGCAACCATATTATTATAGGCCGAGACGTAGTTTGGATGATTCTCACTGAATTTATTGCTGACTTCTGAAAACTCCAGTTGTGAATTAACGTAAGCTACTTTTAGTCTGTCTATCATTGGATCTGAGATGGATGATTCGTTAGGAAATTCAGGATCAAAGTTGTTAAAAGTGATTTGCTTGGTCTCGAGTGTGCTCAAAGTGGTGTTTAGGCTTAATAATTGACTATTCAGCTGACCAATACGTTGAGACTCAACGGTATAACCTTCATTGATTGTTAGTAATCCTGTTTCTTGTTGGTAACTGGTTAATTCTTCTCTGGCTAGTGCCAGTTCATTCTTTATGTTTTCTACTTGCGTTGTATACCAGGCAGCAGTTCTTCGCGACGGGTCGATCTTCAAGTCTAAGTTTGTCTGAACGTAAGCCTCTGCAAATGCATTGGCTAGTTGTGCGGATTGAACGGGACTATTAGATTTGTAGGTAATATATATAATACTACTTTGCCGTGAAGGGGTTACCTGCAAGTTTTGCAGTAACCCATATCCAAGCCAAACATCAAAGCTGGTATTATTAGCGCCGATTTCGGCGAACCTTGTTTGTAGCTCGGGGTTTTTACTTAACCCCAGGTTGTTCACTACTTTAAGGGCCACATTTATACTTTTAACTATTTCAACCTGAGTAGCGAGGAAGGCCGGTTGCATCAGTGTAGGAACCATTGCTCCGGTTATCGGGTCTTTGCCATTTACGTTGATGATAATCGAAGCCGTGGCTTCATACTGTTTTGCTGCAAAGATAGACTTTACGCCTATCAATAAACAAATGACGAAAACGAAGCTAGTAATAAACCATTTTCGCGCCCAAATTACCTTTAGAAATGTAGAAAATGCCATTGGGTTACTTCGCCTCTAGTTAAAATAAACTTTCGTTAATATACAGTGTGTCATTCGCCTGAATGAGGGTGTTTTCGTTAACTTCGATATCTATAAAGCTACCGTCTTCAGACTTGCGTTTTATAGTTATGCCTCTTTTAGTGCCAACGCTTGAAATGCCGCCACCTAAGGCGATCGCCTGGGCTACTGTCATCTCGCGTTTTAAGCGGAAACTGCCTGGTCGGTTCACTTTGCCATAGATATAGAAGACAGGGGCTTCTGGAACATAAATAATATCGCCCGATTGCAGTTGTATATCTTCCATGGTTAATACACCTGTAATTCCATCCACAAAGATTTGCTGCATGTTGAGTGTAATTCTATTTACCGGCGATTTGGCGTTAGCTTTAATGATTGTTATATCTTGTGATGCGTTTTGATTAAGGCCGCCGGCTATAGCAATAAAATCGATTAGTGTTTTAGCGCCTGCACTCAACTGGTATTTCCCTGGTGCCTTAACTTGCCCCAGTACTGACACGGTATTAGTTTTAGACTCTAATACCACAATGATAACTTGAGGGTTTTTTAGTACTTTTTGCTCTATTAGTCTTTTTTCAATTTTTTCACTGGCCGTACTGGAAATCAAGCCTGCAATTTCTACTGCGCCTATTAAAGGCATGTTAAGGTGCCCAGTGTTTGAGACTTCCGTTTGTGTTGTTAAATCCGGGTTGCCATACACAGTTACTTTGAGTACGTCACCAGGTTGTATAGGTTTTTCCTGCGACAATGACGAATGACTATAAAATAGAATAACGAACGCTAAAACTATAACCCTAAACATGGCTCTTTCACCTTTTCAAAAACTAAAAACTTGCAACTAAGGTCGCGTAAGTTGTATTGGAGTCAAAATTGCGTAGTAGCAAATCTGATCGTTGATTATTAAACTCATAACCTATTCGCAACTCGATAATAGCACTTGGCAAATATGCTATATTTATGGCTGCTTTTTTATATGTGTTTTTTGATGCGATTTGCAGAGCACTGTTCAGGTTAGTATTAAATTCGAACCTCCTTTTTTCATATTTGGTCTGCAATCCAATAATTACTTTATTTAGTGCCTGCCATGTAATACCCAGATTTAGTTTTTGGGAACGCTGAAAATCTGTATCTATATTTTCTGATGGCGATATTTCATCGGCAAGTATTGTAGTCAGTTGAATCGTTGGCGCAATTTGCCAGCGATAATTTATATTAAACCCCCAATCTGAAAGCGCGAACTCTGTACCATTTGTTGCATGTTCAGGCTCCAACTCTCGCCATAATAGCTTTGCTGATACCAAGCTCTTCTCGCTGTAATGGTAATTAGTTGCTAATACTATGGTCGAAAGCGTGTATTCATTGTCTACAGTATCTCCATCTTCAAAAGTACGATTCTCATAGTCTATTTTTGCCTGAGATATCGATAATGAAAAGGAATTGTTAACCTCAGTTTTATAGGTTACTTTCGCACTTGAGGTGACTACGTTTTTATTATTTAAGGCAAGTGAATCTACACTGTATTCCGTTGTTCTTTCATTCAGGCTAACCTGAGCCTGCCAGCGGCTATGCATCTGCCAATTTGTACTGAATCCAGACAGCCCTTCATCAATCTTTGATGCGAGTAATGCTGCATTCAAATTATCGGTAAAATTAGCCAGTCGCCTATTCTCGTTGTGAAAAAGATCACCAAAAAATAGCTGACCAGCCCGCCAGTTCCATTTAATACTGTACTGGGTTTCAGTGTTATCAAATTGAGCGTTTTTAGTGTAGTTGTTTTGTGTTACCGATACACTGGCTAGTATTTTTTGTCTTGAGACATCCCAGTCCATTCCGGCATTTGCAAATACCGAGGTGACCGTATCAGAAAAATCGAAGCTTGAAAGTAATTGTCTAACAAGCTCCGAATCTTGATTAATTTTATACAGATTATCATCGTGAGTAACCTGTGCACCCACTGACGATGAAAAAGTCCCTTTTTCACTTGCCACTGCATTGCTAGATAATGCAATAAAACAAGATAAGGAGCCTATGAAAACCTGACTCACTACATCCTTCATTTGTCGAGTACTCTAATCTAATGGTTGAAACTCACCAACGTACTCAATTTGAGCAGCATTCTTTAAATTTGTTACCAGCTGTTCGACATCTTCTTTACGCTTTTCGGTATACAGATAATTTCTAATGGCAGCCCGAGCTTCGTTAAAAGCTATAGGCATGGCTTCTTTTTCTTCTACCGCTAAGACTAGAATCCCATCATCCATTGTTAAATACCCTATATCACCTTCAGACAAGGTGTAAAGAGGATCTATTAAAACTTTTGGCAGTTTTTCTGTAGTTTGTACTTGTTGATTGTGCTTGTAGGGTAATTGTTGTTCTTCAAGCTTGGTTATTAATGTATCAATATTCTCACTAGCTTCAATTTGTTGGATTAAATCAGGTTTAATTTCTTCTGGTACTTTAACGGCTACCTGGGTATATACAATTTTCTTACGCTCACCAAAATACTCCGGATGGTTATCAAAATAGTCCTGCATATCATTTTCTGTAACGCCATCGGTTGATGATGATTCGAATACTTTTCTTAAGTACGTATCAACAATAATTTTTCGTTTTGCAGCCTCAATTGCTAACAGTGCGTCTGGATCTCTGTCTAGCTTCATTTTTTGTGCTTGTTGGAACAGCAACTCTTGTTTTATTAGTTGATCCAGTACTTCGTTATGCAGGTTTTCATTGGCCGTAATATTCTGATTTGGACTGGACTTTATTAACTGCTGAACCTGATGTACCGTGATTTCTTGTTTATCTACTTTGGCTGCTACCTGGCTGGGATCTTCTGTTTTTTCGACATTAGTCTCTCCGGTACAAGCACATAAAAATACCGGTGAAATTATAACTAAACACTTAATATATTTAACAATCATTTTGCTCTACTTAACTTAATAGGTACTGCATTCTCAGTAATATTAGAAACGTAAGAATTGTATTATTTATAGAGAAATAAACTCAATGAATATCTCCATGTTTTCACTTGAATGCATTGTGTTTTAATTGTGTATGTACTATGAGTAACGGAATTGGAGATATCTCGTTAACCAAAAAAAAACGCAACTCTTCAACAGGGTTGCGCTTTTCATACTATAAACTACAACTGCAAAATTTACAGTTTGCGGCGACGTTTTGCTACAAATGAAACAAAACCTAATCCGCTCAACATTAATGCGATCGTTGAAGCTTCGGGTACCGGTGAAACAGTTACTGCATAACTACCAACCGTTCCGGCGTCACCTGTAACAAACACATCATATGTTCCAGCCGCTAGAGTAAAGTTAATGTTTTGTGTCACCACCTCTGAGAAAGCCACTGCACCCTGACCCATAATAGAAATAGTAAAATCTTCAATTGCACTAAATGTTGCAAATGAAAAATTAAACACTACCGCTTCAAATTCAGACGGAGCAGTGAGAGTAAATGTAGCTGTATCTTCAAATGCTCCTACAACCTCATTGCTAATACCAAAGACTGATTCGCCTGTTACATCACCTAAATCAAAAGATTCTGCACTTGCAATTGAAGTAAACAAAACCATAGATGTAGCAATGAGCAGCTTTTTTAACAACGTCATAATAAAGTTCCTTTTGCTATGTGTTAAATATAACTAGTTTGTTTTAAGCAATGCAGCACAGCCGCCTCTAAAAGTTCAATAATTTGCTCTATTAGAGGCCTGTAACTTTCCGTCCTTGGCTCGCACCGAGGTTGGCTTTTTCACTCTATTTTGATTATACATGTATTACTTGATTTGAGAAGTGCTCAATAATTGCTCATCTTCTCTATTTAAATAACTATCTGTTTTTCATTAGCTTATAATTTTTCAAGCAATTATTCATCGTGAATATAAGCAATAAAAATGAAAATGAAATGTTAAATATTTTGTGTTTTTGGGCACTGCTCAAATAATATTGCTACTATTAAGAATCGCTAATTGTTATTCTGTCTTTTATTATTTTTGCTGGAGTGCCAACACAGACTTTATTGGCCGGTAAATCGCTAAATACTGAACTTCTTGCTCCTACTACAGTGCCAGAACCTATTTTTATACCTGGCGCTACATAAGTATCGGTAGCTAACCAACATTCATCTTCAATTGTTATTTTTTTTGCCCAAATAGGAAAATCTAACTTTTGATAATCATGTGAGCCCGTACATAAATAAGATTTTTGTGAAATACACACATTTTTACCTATTTCGATTTCTCCAAGTGAGTACAAAACAACGTTATCGCCTATCCAAGAGTAATCACCAATTGAGATTTTCCATGGAAACTGAGTTGAAACTGAGGGCCTGATAATGACATTTTTACCTATTTGTGCTCCAAATAACTTTAATAGAAACCTTCTCCAGCCGTACATGAACTGTGGACTTGGTTTGAAAAGAAAAAACTCTACTATCCACCACAGTTGTGTAACAAAACTACTTTTACCTCTAAAATCAGGTGGGAGCTTAAACTGATTTAATTTTTGCATTTTCTATCTTCTGTTATCAGGTTTTAAGTCTGTTTTGTTGGTCTGCTGTTTTGATTATACTGAATGGTTTTTCAAATGTTTTGAAATAGCTATAAATTTTGGCTGTATAATTATATTGCAAACTCTATAGCTATCCATACCATTGTTGGCTTTATTCTTTTGCCACAGCCACAGAATAACCATGTTTTTTGAGTAGGGCATGTTGCTTGGCTTTCTGTAGATCGCCTTCCACCATCTCTGCACACATTTCTTCAACGGTGATTTCGGGTACCCAGCCGAGCTTTTCTTTGGCTTTGGCCGGATCGCCGAGCAAGGTTTCTACTTCAGCAGGGCGGAAGTATCTGGGATCTACTTTAACGATAACATCGCCCACGCTTACACCTGGTGCATTATCACCTTCGATGGCTGCAACTGTGGCAATTTCGTCAACGCCTTCACCGGTAAATTCAACAATAATGCCGGCTTCTTTACAGCTCATACGAACGAATTCACGTACAGAGATTTGTTTACCGGTAGCGATAACAAAATCTTCTGCGTGGTCTTGTTGCAACATCATCCACTGCATGCGTACGTAATCTTTAGCATGGCCCCAGTCACGCAATGCATCCATGTTTCCTAAGTAAAGGCAAGACTCTAAACCTTGGGCAATATTGGCAATGCCACGAGTGATCTTACGGGTTACAAAGGTTTCACCACGCCGTGGTGACTCATGATTAAACAACACACCATTACAAGCATACATGCCATAGGATTCGCGATAGTTAATCGTGATCCAATAGGCGTACATTTTTGCAACGGCATAAGGAGAACGAGGATAAAACGGTGTTGTTTCTTTCTGCGGGATTTCCTGTACTAATCCATACAGTTCAGAGGTTGATGCCTGGTAGAAACGGGTTTTCTTTTCAAGACCTAAAAAACGAATAGCTTCCAGTAAACGTAGTGTACCAATAGCATCAACATCTGCGGTATATTCAGGTGCTTCGAAGGATACAGCCACATGAGACTGAGCGCCTAAGTTATACACTTCATCCGGCTGCACTTCCTGCAGAATACGAGTGAGGTTAGATGTGTCTGTTAGATCACCGTAGTGCAGGTGAAACTTAGGGTTTTCGTTATGAGGATCTTCATAGATATGATCAACGCGCTCGGTATTAAACAATGACGCACGACGCTTAATACCGTGTACTTCATATCCCTTCTCTAGTAAAAACTCAGCTAGATAAGAGCCGTCTTGCCCAGTAACGCCGGTTATAAGTGCTTTTTTCATTTTTTACTCCTTTTATACCAAGTAACTAACGCATTACTGTTAACTGATCCATGTAGATAACGGCTCTAATTATGTATGGCCTAATTTATTGGTAAATAGTTGATAGGTTATCTAACTTATTGAAGAGAATATAACTATATTGCTGGCCACGACGACAGTCAAGAACGGAATGTTGCCGAATAAAACACAAGACATTGAAGTGTTGATTTCTAATCTATCCGGGGCAACGTTTGCGACGACTAAACGGTAATTAAAGTTGGTCCATTTAGACTTGAAGAGTAAATTGTTAGGCCGTCGCTAATCAGGTAAAACAGCTAATCAAATCTACCCTGCTGTTACGAAGACATCAAAGTAGGCAACTTCACTAACCCCAAGCAGGCTTGCAGTAACCATAAAGCTGGCATTGGTGTCTTCGTCAATATCGTCTGAACTAATACTGATAACTGAACCTTCAATTGTCGCGGTTACAGACCCATTTCCGGAAATTTCTGTTATTTCGATTTCATAATCGTCCGATACATCTGTACAAACTCGCACAATTGTAAATGAAGTTTCTGTTTTCTTGAATTTGGGACTTTCGTTTGATAAACGAATATCGATATTTACCTCAGGGTATACGGCCACGCTTACAGGAACTGAAACTTCACCATCTACAGTGCTGGCCACTACATTAAAAGATAAGGTTCCTGTTTCATATACACCTTTACCCTGAATAATAAGGTTATTGCTAAATGATTCCTGGGTTTCAAAATCCACGGTTGCAAACTCTTCCCCTTCAAGATTTTCAATGGAAAGGTTTACTAGTTCTGAACCATCGTAAATAACAGAGAGCGGGATATAAAATGTATCAAGGTGATCAATATCAACCTCTGTTTGAGCAACGTCTAATTCAAATTGTATTTGCGGTGAAACTTCAACCGGTAAGGTTACCAACAAGTTGTCAGCACCATTTGTAACCACAACATCTAGGTTGACAGAAGTTGTTGAATTGACTGAATTTGCTTGGATCACGATTTTATCGTTTTTAACGCTGGCGTTAATAACCTCTTCATCATAGGAAATTACATTCAGGGAGATGTCTTCCTGGCTTGCGGCTTCAACTTTGTAATCTAACTCCATGGTTGTTTGTTCTGTTAACAAAATCTCGGACTTAGCTAGTTTTAAAGATAGTGGATGATCAGCACCGATTGTTTGAACTGAGCTCACACTTTCGTTACCAAACAAGCCGGTATCAGATGGAGAAGTATTGATACTTGCAGTATCAGCATTTACCTGCGCAGACAAATCAACGGACTGGCTAGTGTTTAAGGCTTCGTTTCCAGAACAACCAACAAGGCCTAAAATAGTTGTTAACAATAACGGTTGAATCACACTTTTCATAACGATGCCTATAAACATTGACGATGTATGAAATCGATTCACTGTTGCTGTGTAGACTTAAGCTTTGTCTCACCAGAACCTGAATGGATTTCAGTAGTACGTTTAACTGGTGCTAAGATTAAGAGGGTTTATTCAGGGGAACAATTTGCAGAGTTATTACTGGTTATTGGGGGTAATACCTTATTAGCGCTTTGGTTCTCTAGGCACCGCCAATCCATAGGGTGTAAGCCAAGCGATATGCAAATTTCAAGTCTCTGATAAGTATCAGGATAGGCATAAAAAGAAACTGTTATTTGTTTTGTAGGGCGGGGGAATATCCGAAGGCAATGGGTAAAAGCTAAAGTTCATAAA
Source organism: uncultured Alteromonadaceae bacterium (assembly GCA_950073835.1). Lineage (GTDB taxonomy): Bacteria > Pseudomonadota > Gammaproteobacteria > Enterobacterales > Alteromonadaceae > Alteromonas. The sequence continues at coordinate 24,236 of CATMRP010000006.1, read as the reverse complement.
TTAATCGTTTATGGTGTGATTTCTCCGTTCAACACCTAATGTCTAAGGATTTACATTTACATTCATTGTAAGCATATGCGTATAAATGCCAGGCAAAAGAATAGGGGCGGTATATATCTTCTTCTAATTGCATTCTTTAAAATCAGACTAAATTAAGCTTTGGCGGCGAGTACCGATAAGCTGCTAAGCAATCTATCTCAGAAAACGGCTTTACAGTAAACGGGTGAGCAACATAGCTTCACCCGATAATAGATATATTATTTATTTTTTCTTTTGCGGAGTGATATACCCATAGCGGCTAAACCACTTAACATTAGAGCATACACAGGCGCTTCTGGTACTGGAGAAATTGCAACAGTATATACACCAGGTAAAAAGCCATCATTACCGCTACCAGAGAGGTTGAAGCTGTAGTTCCCCGTATCCAGCGAAAATGTGTAGTTTTCAACCTGAGCAATATTTTGAGTGTCAAACACAATGCTATTATCAGCAAGATCAGTCAGTTGAAGCCAGAAATTATCTACTGCTCCCATGGTTAGGAATGAAAGACTATATACAGCAGTTTGTAAATAGGTATCTTCATCAACTGAAAAGTTAATGAAATCCTGCCATGCTCCAGGTTTAGCCCCTACTATATTTGTAACAGTATAAACCTTGTCGGATTCAAGCGTTCCTAAATTAAAGGTTTCGGCTTGTGCGATATTTAACGATGCACAAAACACTAAACCTAGCCCAATGATGGCTTGTTTGAGTTTTTTCATATTTAATCCTTAATGAAATGAAAAATTGAGGTTGCTCATGAAACATTTGTTTAATGCTAAACGAATCATAGGCTTAGATTAGAAGCAAAAAACATTCCCTTGCAATAAATCCCCATAAAAACAAAAGGTTATATCATTCGTGCTAGTTGACGTTGGATTCAAACTTTATTTTGTAAATAATCCTGACATCAATGACTTAGTTGAATGTGAATAGTTCCTCGGAATCACTTTTTTGCCAGTTTGGAAACTGTGATATTTTGGTTGTTTTTTACAAGCACTGTGAATGAGGAAAATACAGCTAGTCTTGAGTGGTTGAATTCGCGGGGGCCTGCACACTTAAATCTTAAAGTAACTACGGCACGACGTTTTTTATTAATGAAAATTGAACAGAAATCCCGTGTAGCATCAATGAAGAGAAGTTTATATGTGGCTGAATTTTATCGAGTCGCATAAATAAATTGCACTCTCTGTTATTCTCCTATCCGGACAATATCTACTGCTTTATGCAAATGCTCATTTGGGAAAATACGCTGGAACATTTTTAAGCTGTCAAATGAGCCATAATTTTTCCTGTATTTATCGCTGAGTAAAAGTGGGAGCTAAAAATATCGCTGAAAATAAGATCACTATTTTAATTTCGAATTCTTTTGTAGAAGTGGAAGATAATTAGCGGATGATTGTTCATTGTGCAAATTGTTGTGTGAATATAGCATTAAAACTTTAGGCGCAAGCTGTAGAGTTTTCCACGTTCAGATTTTATTTGCGATACTCATGCTTAATTGATGAAATATAGATACCTTTTATCCTTAAATTATTAGTGCGGCCATTCCATCTAAGTTTGAATCTGTTTTATGTCGTTTTCGCGTCAATCAGCAATATCTGAGCAGAAATCAGCGTCTCCCAAAGTGAAAAAGTATAACCGTCCAGTGATGCCTGCTAGTTTGTTTACTCAAGCCGAGGGATCATTACCAGTTGTTTACATTTGGGAGACTGCTAATTGCTGTTTTAACCAGTTGTGCATAAAAATGTACAGAAAATCCTTTTAGCATACAGTTAAGCACTGCCAGCTTCTAACTTTTTCTGCGCAGCTTTACACCCATTACAGCTAAGCCACTTATCATCATTGCATAAAGAGGTAACTCTGGAACTGGTGAAACCGACGAAATAGTTAAAGCGTATACACCACTAGCTTCCACATCGCTGCCATTCCCAACGAGATTAAAGATGTAATTACCAGCCTCTAGTGAAGTCGTGTAGGTTTCGTACTGAGATAGGGGGGTTGTATCAATTAAAATGTCGTTTGCGCCATCCGTAACATTAATTAACTGAAGAAGAAAGTTATCGATAGCACCGCCAACAACATAGGAAAAATTAAATACAGTGCTGGTAATAAGAGAATCTTCAGCAATAGAGAAGTGAATTTCATCACCCCAGGCATCAGAAAATCCATCGCCGGGCATATTACTGTCGCCCACCACGTTGGATACTGAATATAGTTCCCCTGCATCAAGGGTTCCTAAATAGAAATGTTTCGCGTGCGCAGTATTTATTGATGCACAAAGTACCAGGCCGAGGCCCAAAATGATTCTTTTTAATTTTTTCATATTAATTCCCTGTTCCAATGAAAAGAGCCATATCCACTATCAGTGAATAATTGACCAAGACTGCATTAAGTACATCAATATCAGCAAGTTTTACCATGCATTAAACGCGCCTAAAGAAAGACATTATTATTAGTATTTTTTTTACTTAATTATTTTATTTAAATCATAGGTATACGTTTGGTTCCGACTATTGATGACCTGAGTGCTTTTTTTAAGATTGCACTAATTGTTCACAAAACGCACACTTTTGGTTCATCTTAGGAAAGTGGATAATGTAAACTGGCCGAAGATAATCGCCTGCCAATCTCATCATTTTTGCATTCATTTTTACTCGCTGGCACTATCGTTTATATTACAAATAACACCACAACCAGGCCGCTTATGGCGCTTGCGTTTATTTGAGAAGTATAGATGTTAAAAAGTGCCCCGATTGAGGCCCACCAAACCCGCCTGTTCCCTAAAAATCAGGGCGCCGATAAGTACATTATTAATGGTATTGCGGCTCGTTGTGACTGGGTGGTGTTGTCGGATCTCCAGGCGCCCAAAACCATGCTGGTAAAGCGCAGAGCTCTTGCCCCTAAAACCGTGTTTTTATCGTTACGCGCGCCATTTGTGGCGATCCGCTATTTTTTTAGTGAGGTGCTGCCGCAGTTAACTGCCCCGTTTATGCTGATAAGTGGCTCCGAAGACGTTACCGTACCTAATCAGCTTGATAAGCGCTGGCGCGTTTTTAATGATGAGGAGAGGGCGATGATCGAAGGGATCCTCGCGCACCCAAACCTTATTCACTGGTATGCCGAGAATCTGGATGATGCCAGTCAGCCGGGTATGAGCCCGCTGCCGTTGGGGCTGGTGCACCATGAGTCTGATGCCACGCCGGATCTGGTGGATGCTACCCCGGTACCCTTAAAAAACCGTTCGAATACCGTGCTTTGTGCGCACCGTATTCGCCAGGGAGATCAATGGGCATTGCGCCAGCAGGTGAGCGAGCTGGCTACTACGCACTGGGCGTCGTTTTGCCGGGTGATTGAGGAAGAAGTTAGCCTGGAGCATTACTTTGCTGTACTGCATCAACACAGCTTTGTGCTGTGTGTAGAGGGCGGTGGTATCGATCCCGCGCCCAAGGCCTGGCATGCCTTATTAAATGGTACCATTCCGATTATATGCTCGCCGGGTTTACGGGCGGCTTATAAAAAGTTTCCGGTGGTGTTTGTGGATGACTGGTCGGCCGACAGTTTAAATGAAGCCATGCTGGTTAAGTGGAAAGAAGTATTGCAGCCCTGGTACGATGAACCGATATTGCGTCAGCAGGTAATGTATAAACTGGGGTTAGACTACTGGTGGGATACTATAAGCAGCCATTACATGCGTTATACGGTTGCCGACGCTGTATGTGAGCAGGCTGGCCCAGCACATGCACAACACATATAAAAAAACGGCGCTTTTGAAGCGCCGTTTTTGGTATTGGGTAGTGTGGTATTAATTACTTCTTAAAGCGACGCGCCGCGCCAACACCTACCAGGCCCAGCACGAATAACAGTGCGGTAGCCGGCGCCGGAACACTTACCTGACTCAGTGGCTGACCGGTAATGCCTACCACGATGTTGTCGAACTCACCTGCGATACCACTGGTAGTAACAACCATGCGGTCGAACTGTTCTTCCAGTGAGAAGTCGATGTTCACGTAAACGTTTGAGCTGTTACCTGTTCTGTCGCCAGCGCTGCCATCCAGTTCTTCCAGTAGTTCAGTACCACTGATTGAACCAATTAAGGTTTCGCCGGAGTAGAACGCAAAGCTGTTGTAGGTGTCTACAGAGCCCCAGTAGAAGCCCAGGTAGGTAATACCAAACGGCGCTTGCTCGCTGTACATGCTATCGAAGAATGCCAGCATAGGCGTGTAATCGAAGGTTGCGCTGGAAACGCCTGAACCGTTATTGGTCAGGTAGCCGTAACAGGTGTTATCGCCTGCCGGTGCCGCAGCAACACGTTGTTGCGTACCTTTACGCACGTTGATTTCGCCAACGTTACCGTCGATGTTAATGCCTAAGGGACTGTCGTTAATACTGTTTACCGCACATTCGTTTTCGAAGCCGGACACGGTATAGTCGGTTGAACCGGCAAAGCCTGGTACACCGGTTGCTGCATCGAAGGTTTCGATTAGATAGTTACCTGGTACCGTGGCACCCGTAATTGGATCGATATACTGGCTGGTTAGGCCTGATCCGTCGGTAGCCGTTGCACCACCAAAAGAGATGGTCGCTGCCTGTGAGAACGTAGCAACACTGCTTAACAGCAATGCGCTGATTGTTAAAACGTTACGAGATGAAAATAACTTACACATTGTACTACCCTTGTGTCTGTTTACTGCTTTCTTCTCATATATAAGCGAATTCCGTGCCATATTTTTACACCATTGATATTCAACATGATTTTTTGGTTTGGAGACAAGGTCTCATAGCAGTTGTAAAAAAATCTGACTGTGCGTTTTGGGCACCATTCAGACTTTTGTACACGCGTAGTATGGCCTTGTTTGAACAGCCTTTAAGCATGTTTACGTGTATTATGGTATTAATTTGTATAAGTAAGGCCTGCCATAGCCGCTAAATTGTGCCATTAGGTATGCTGAAACATTACTTCATGTACCAGCGGCAGTCGCTCAATCACAATGGCAATCATCACCAACAACAACCACGTGAGCCGTAAAGAGAGCTGACGGCCACTGGAAACTGTAAAACATCTGAACACCGATAAACCCAGCAGTGCACCGAGCTCGTTACGCAGGACGTCTCCCCACTGAAAAGCCCGTCCTACCATGCTCTGGATACTCTCTACGCCAAGGCTGATGGCAAACACCACCATTAAAAACACTATAATGCGATACAGCAATGTACCACTGGTGAAGCGGAAAAAAGCAAAACCAAACAAACAGAAAAAAAGAATATGGCCGGTATTGAGCACAGCCGCGCCCAGGCTTTGTTGAAAGATCTTGGGGACAGGGATAAAAAATAGCACCGATAGTGATAAAAACGCCATGATCAACCCCATGATAGGGCGGAAACGGGCGTGTTGTTCGTCCTGAACTGTCATGCGAAGTTGTGAATAATTAAGGGCAAGGAACTGCTACTATAGCCCTATAAAAGCCAGTATCACAAGGAGAAATACGTTGGCATTTTTGAGTGAAAGTACGTTTCAAACCATTATCGGTGCCACACCGTTGGTATCCATCGACCTGATCGTAAAAAACACTCAGGGCGAGGTGTTATTGGGATATCGCACTAACCGCCCGGCGCAGGGCTACTGGTTTGTGCCGGGTGGAAGGGTGCAGAAAAACGAGAGGTTGGATAAGGCATTCTTACGCCTTACCAAGGCAGAGTTGGGCGTGTCCATCCCTCGTTCTGCGGCAACTTTTATGGGCGTTTTTGAGCATTTATATGATGACAGTGCATTTGATGAAGCCGTATCTACCCACTATGTAGTGCTGGGTTATGAGCTTGAACTGGATATTAATTTAGATGAGTTGCCTAAAGAACAGCATAATCAGTATTGCTGGATGGCAAGTGATGCACTGCTAAGCCGCGATGACGTGCATGTACATACCAAGTGGTATCTGGAATAGCAAAATTTGAACGTGGTAAGCCGGAGGCGCGTTTTACCGCTCTCCGGCAATCAATACTAAAAACGCTTAGTTAAAGTACCTCAAATTCCACTTCAACGTTACCGCGAGTAGCATTGGAGTAAGGGCATACCTCGTGCGCTTTGGCTACCATGGCTTCTTTGTCGGTGTCGATATCACCTAGATCTACGATCAGTTTTACCTTAATCGCAAAGCCGGTAGGAATGGGACCAATGCCCACTTCACCGGTGACTTTAACGTCGGCCGGTAATTTTACTTTTTCCTGACCAGCTACAAAGCCCAGAGCGCCAATAAAACAGGCTGCATAGCCAGCGGCAAACATCTGTTCAGGGTTAGTGCCGGGGCCATCGTCACCGCCTAAACCTTTTGGTACAGACAAATCGGTTGTTAAACGGCCGTCATCAGATGCTGCTTTGCCGCCACGACCGCCGGTTGCTGTGGCTACGCCAGTGTATAGTACTTCGTCTAATTTATGCATAGGGGTGTCCTCCTGATATTTACTTTGCATACAAAATAAAAGTAGCAAACCTTAGGTTGCCTGACAACTATTTTGTATGCAAAATAATGGCAGAGGTAATTTAGTTATGACAGATGACGATCTGCTAAAGCTGGACAACCAGCTTTGCCACCGATTTTACTCCGTATCCAATGCGTTCACCCGGGCTTACCGGCCGCTGTTGCAGAAAATGGATATTACCTATCCACAGTATCTGGTGCTGTTGACACTTTGGGAGCATAAACAGCTAACCATTTCTGCGCTGGTAGAAAAAAGCCGTATCGATCCCGGTGGATTAACCCTTATTCTGAAAAAGCTGGAGCAAAAGGGGTATGTGTTTGTTCAGCCGTCAGAGCAGGATAAGCGGGTTAAACAGGTGGTATTAACCACCAAGGGCAAGGCGGCGAAAGCGGAAGCTGCTGAGATCCCTAAAGAGTTGTTGTGTCAGATTAAAAACCTCGATATGAATGAGTTGCAGTTACTCAGTGGCCTTATTGATAAGCTGTACTGCGATTTAACTCATTCCTGATACTTTAGTTTTACTCTTCTCCGTCATCCCCGCATGCCACCCTCTCTGTCATCCCCGCATGCCACCCCCTCTGTCATCCCCGCATGCCACCCCCTCTGTCATCCCCGCATGCTTTTGAGCGGGGATCTCCTATAAAGGCTATTTAAGGTGAGCCAAACTGTTTGGGAGATCACGGCTCGTGGGCCGGGATGACAGTAAATTTTTGGCCGGGATGACTAGGGATCTGTCCGGGATACCGAGGCTTTAGGCCACTATCGCGGCAGCTTGTTGTAATTCGCGGCGGGATAGCTGATTTGCTTTGTCGCCGCCAAAGCTGTGAATAATGTTATAGGCGCTGCTGGCGGGTATCCTTTGGTGAATGCATAAAGCGTAGAGAAACAAACGGCAGCGTTCGCAATTGCCATCGCAGTGCAGGTAAACCCGACCGCCTTCGCGCAGGGTTTCGGCTACTTCCTGTAAATACTGCTGCATGAACGCTTTTTCAGTATCATTACTTACATAGATATCGGCGATATTAAACGGTAGCCATAACCAATGAAGGCCTGCTTTGGCCACATCGCTTTTTAGTTCAGGCTTGTTTTCTTCAGACGTCTGTATTGTTGCAATGTGGGTAACACCTTGCCCTCGTAACTGAGTGAGATAGTCGGGGGTGGGCCTGGCACCAAGTGTGATGCGGCCGTTTCCTACGGTAAACCAGGTTAGGCTGGATGTCATAACGAATTACTGCGATTAAGTGCTCTACACCACATAATAGTAAATTGAAAAGTAATGGCAACTACAGCCGCCAATAACAAACAAGTGCCAGATAGCGTGGGTAAATTTTTTCGACTTGGCGACATAAAACAATACACCAATACTGAAGCACAACCCGCCGGCTACAATTAACCACAAGCCAGAGCCTGGCAGGGCCTGATAAAGCGGATATATTAATCCCAGGGCTATCCAGCCCATGATCAGGTACGTCATTACCGATACCTTGGGAAAGCGATGGCGGGCAATCAGTTTAAAAGCCACTCCGGCAAGCGCTAGTATCCAGATAAAAGCCGTCGCTAGTGCGCCAAGGGTACCGCCTATAGCAACCAGTGTGAGGGGCGTATAAGTACCGGCAATCAGTAAATAAATAGCGCTGTGATCGAATAGCTTTAACAAGCCTTTGGCGTTTTGATGCGTGACCGCGTGGTACACTGTTGAAGCCAGAAACATAAAAATCAGTGTGCCGCCATAAATTGCCGAAGCGGTAACACTGACCGACGTTTCAGCACGCAGTAACATAAACACCAATCCCACAATGGCCGCCACACAGGCGAGGCCGTGGCTGATGCTATTGAGCCATTCTTCAGCAACTGAATAGGCGCGTTTGGGTAGTGAAGTCATATTAATCCTCTTCTTAATACAACTCAGTGTAAAGCTTCAGCGAACACTTGTACACTCAAATTTTTATGACAGTTATGCTACGTTTGCTGAATTTTACCGGCTATATCTATGCTAAGTTTTAGCTGGTCTGAGGTCTTTCGTTATGTGTCGTTGGCAATCGAAATGCCCTGATTGCGGCACATGGCGGCGAAGTTGTCGATTTGTGGAGCGGGCAGGGCTATGGTCATGGTGACCTGATGGCTGTACCGACAATCGCTCACTTCGCCCTGCTGTTGGGTGACCCAATGGCGAATAAACTGCTCGTGCTTAAAGTCGGCATTTACGGTAATTTCATCCAGTGAGATATGTTGGGTAACTTTGAGATTTTCCATTACCTGCTGTGCAGCACTTGAATAGGCCCGCACCAAGCCGCCAGCGCCCAGCTTAATGCCACCAAAGTACCGGGTAACAATTAACATTACATCGCCCACGTCTTTGTGTTGGAGCACGTTTAATATTGGTTTGCCGGCGGTGCCGCTTGGCTCACCATCGTCTGAGCAGGCTACGCTTACCGGCATATCCGGCCGACCAAACAAATAAGCCCAGCAGTGGTGACGGGCATCGGGGTATTGCGCTTTTTTCTGAGCGAGCAGTGCCATTGCGGTTTCGCGATCCGGGGCGCAGGCGGCAAACGCATGGAATTTGCTTTTTTTGATTTCGTAAAGCACTTCAAGTGCCTGACTAGGAGTTTGATAAGACATATTGCTGCTGTACGCCGGGAACCATTCTATTAACCGATATTGCTAATAGTTTAACAGCTGACAGTCCCTGGCGTAATGAGCCCTGATTTGTTGTCGAATATTGTCATCCAGACTGATATCCGCACTTTTTTTCATCTGGTTTTTGCGGGCGAGTTTTTCTTCTATCGTTTTCCCCACTAATTGCGGACATTTTTGTTTTAAAGTGGGGATCAGTGAATCGAGTTCCTCAAATCGAAAGACATCATCTACTAACAGTCTGTCCTCGCTATCATAAATAAACTCTGACTGAGGAATAAAATGCTGAAAATTTTGAATCTCTTTACGTGGCAACCAATCAGACACGAATTCTTCGAGAGATTGGCAAGGGGAAAGAATTTCCTGATACCTTAAGTCAAGAGCTCGCCCTCTCCCCCCCTTCTTGAGGTAGTTATAAGCAGATAGCAAGCGGTCTGCCGGTTCTCGAACAATAGAAAACTTGTACAGGTTATCGAGACGTTTTTGTCCGTATGCTTCTTTGTAAACCTGAATAGAGTGATGGCCGAATGAATCATCACCAAAAAGTGATTCAAAAAGAGAAACGCCAGCACATTTAGGGATATGTATGAACATTGCTTGCTTTTGAGTAAACAAATGCATGCTTTGATCAACGTTGGTTGCGTTAGCAGATTTAATGATGCCGTAACGCTGGTAGTTAGTTACCAGGTTCGTGATTTTCTTACTGTAGTAAGAGGGGGAGAGCAATTTAGGCATAAATATTACGTTCAGGATGTCCCGGGGTTGAAAAGAGCAACAACGGATTTTACTACAGTGCTTAATTCCTCTGCGTTTTCATCGACGTCGTAGGTAGCCCCTTTTATTCTGGCGTCCATATCGTTGCACTTTTGGTAGGCCTTCTGCAAGGCCAATTTAATATATTCAGCTGAAGGCTCGCAGGTAACGAAGTTATCACTTAATATTGATAAATCCTTGTTTGCGAAGTTATTAGTTACGGTTATCAGGCCACTGGCTGCCATTTCTAATGGTGGGTAGCTCGGGTGAGGTGACAGCATTAGTGACAGGCCAATATCGTACTGATTTAATGTGGCCCAATACTTTTCCGCATCCATTTTACCCAGGCTTCGAATTGACCACTTTTCGAATTTTATCTCTTCATGGGGTTGGCCTGCGGTAAAAATTTCCACTTCCGGTTTAAATTCGTGTAACCAGTCTATTAATCCTTGCAAGCCTACTTCATAAAGGTTACGTGGTCTTTTAGGGCGGGCATAAAAAATGAGTTTGGGGATTGGGTTTTTACTCGCCCTTGGCTTAAGTCGGTGTAATTGCAACTGAGGCTTAAAAGCGAATGACTGGTTTTTGTTGATGTAGTCATGCTTGATAAAAAAGTCTCTTAGTAACGAAGAGTTAAATACCGGATAAAAGTTTTCGGCTTTAAAGCTTACAAGAGCTTTAGCATATTCATCTGACCATGGGGTGAAGCCGGGAGTAAAATCCTGGATAAAATAAATAAACTGCTTTTGTGCAAAGGCGTTGTTACTAAGAACACTCTGTATAAACAATGCAGTGTAGTACATAGTTGCAATGAAAATATCATTTTTACCCGGTGTACTGTGTTTAAATTCGCCAATAACCTGAATATCTTCTGGTTGTAATGGAAAATTCAACTGGCCCGACAGCAGCGCAATGGCTTCTTCTTTCTCTTTTACTGAAAGTGAGTAGTCGAATGTCGTAATAGTAATGGGGTAACCCAGATCGTTTACTTCTTTGATAAAAGCGAGTGCAGTAAAAATACCGCCAAAAATCACTTTTTTATCCAGTGACGGGATAAATATATTGAATTTAACCGGGCCATCAGCCAGTTCTTTAAAAACCACTTTTTCTGAGGGGGCTGGTATATAAGCATCTTCGAACTGCTGATTAAGCCGAATCGACGCGTGCTTTAATTTGCGCTGTATAGAGCGTTTAAATTGTTTCATTCATACTACTACTAAAAACAGAGTACACTAAAAAACTGATTAAATTATATTCAGTTAAAGGACGGTAAAAAGCAACTTGTTATTACTTTTATCAACTGTAATAGTTAGTCCTTTTCACCAGAAAAGGCTCATTCCTTCCAGGATGACGGCACTTTTTTATCTATCAGTGATTCCAGTAAAGCCAAATCCTCTTTGAAGTATGATTTGTACTCGGTGAGGTCGCGGCTGTTGTTTTGCTTTCTGGCAATCAGCTTATTTTTAAATGCGGTAAAAGCGGCAGTCTTTTTCAGTCTCAGTAATTTTAATCCCCATGGTCGCTTGTAGAGATAGTTTTGTATTCCGGTTAGCGCCCGGTTTAGTTTTGCATTTTTGAAGGCAACGGATGAGGAATTAAAGTTCTTACCGAAACTTGGTGGCACAAAAGACGCGTCAACACCAATAAATTCGAATACTTCACTGAGTAAGCCCTGCGGATCGCTGGTGATCTGATCATAAAAAACAACTTTTACATTGCTTGCGTCAACCAGCTTAAATAAGTGTTGCAGTTGCTGGCCGTAAAGACTTTTGCTGAACGATCGGTGATTTTGTTTATACACATCATCGAGGCTGGATATTTCACTTTCCAAGGTTTCCCGTTCACGGTAAAGGTTGTAGGAACTTTCTGTTCTGGCAGCGGGTTCGCGCAAAATAATGATCAGTTTAGCCTGTGGGCAGTATTTGGCGATTCGTTCAATGGCGGCCGCATCAGACAGATAATCCGGCGTAAATTCGCCCTGAACTCTGCTGTGCTCACTGAACTTGGCATAATAACTATCAATATCACTTTCGCTGCCCTGATCAAAAAAGTGTAGCTCCTTACCGGGCATAAATATTTCCGGGTGTTCCCAGAAGCAGCTGGCCATCCAACTGGTGCCGGAGCGCTGGGCACCAATGCCGATGAAATCCGGACCTTTTTTTGTCATTTTGCAGATACTCTTATTTTGCTAAATTCAGAAAGTAAAAATAGTAGGCTTTTACATAAAGATATCGAAGAAGTTGAAGCAGATAACTATCGTCCTTAGCTTGCTTCAGCTTGCCCTGATAATACTGCCTGAAAAGGCCAACCAATGGGTGCGGATCAAACTTGTCCCAGGGCTTTATGCCGGAAGAGTAATGCACTATCGTCGCGTTGTTCATTATATTTCTGTAATAACTTCGCTTTTCAGGGCTAAAGCGATGTATCTTGCGAATAAAAAATGTCTGAAAGTTAAATACTTCGCTTAACTGTACAAACTGCCCGTTAACCAGATGGTTAAAGACATCCTGATCGTGAAACATCAGCTTGTTGCCACTTTGCTCAATGTAGTCATGCGCTTTTTGATAAAAGTTATCTTCGCGCATTTTGGCCAGATTTAACAATAAGATCCCGGCATTAAAGTAAATCGCATCAGGGTCCATATCGAGCGCCGCCTGGCGGGTAGAGAACGGGTTTTCCACGGCCGCTAAATAGTAGTCGTTCAGCTCGGTTTGCCAAAGGGGAGCCAGATCGCCGTTTACAACAATGTCGCCATCAAGATAAAGCACCTTACTCAGTTCGGGCAGCGCATTGATCAGCTCAAACTTTACAAAGGTGGCTTTAGACACATGATTCTTTGGCCCAACGCCGTCAACAACTACATGGGTGGGTCTACAGTGTATCGTTAGCTTGTCGGTTTCGACCGTTTTAAAACGAGCCTGATTCTGTTCATTCAGGTCGTTGAATACCAGGTAGATATTAACGTCTCGGTCGCCATTGGTACGTGCAATTGAACGAATGACTGCCAGGATCTGCTCTACATAATTGTTATCTAAACAAAAAGCAATATGCATTGTGTCCATACTCACTAATTGTCCTTAGTGGGATAGGGTTTACTGAACTTGGCCAGTATAACCGCATGATACAGTGTGCTAAAAAACAATATCTTTATACTGGGCAGCAATGTCGCCAACATGCTGGGCGGCTTTTTACTGCGGTATTCTATTTTCTTATAATTACGCTCAATGCCCAGTTTTGCGGCTTTAACATCCCAGCTCTTCATGCGATCCTGAAAACTAATGGCAGTGTCGATTTCTCTTACACCACCTTTGGCAATTTGATCCCGTGGGTTACAGCAGGGAATGATGTCGAAAATAGCGATTTTGTCCTGTGCGGTATCTAATTTGGCAATCAGATCGGAATACCAGTAATCAACACCAATACCTGCTACCTCGGCATCGTAAACCTGCAAAAACTTCAGGAGCATATCGATATTAAACAACGGTGAATTAACTTCAACAAAGTTGGTATAACGCAGATAACTAAACGGTCTGGCAAGATTAATGTAGTGGTTTACCTTACCTCTATGATGAAAGGCTAACTGCGATAACCACAGGTTCTCTTTGTCATGTAAGCTAAAATGGCGATTGATATTCGCGGCAGTTAACAGCAGGTCGTCATCTAACACCAATACCCGTTCGTATTGCTCAATCAGTTCCGGCCAGTTTTGATAGGCCCACAACAGGTTTGGAAATTTCGCCCCTTTGTGACAGGCAAAATAGTCGCTGAGCCCGGATAACTGTTGTTCTTTGCCTGACGCATAATAAACGCAAAACAGGTCAAAATCTCTTTGTCCGTTAGTCCACAGTGAGAGTGCCGATTTATTGCCCGCTGACGTAAATACTAAATTTTTTTTTGGGCGAACTGCTTTTTTCAGTAACTCGGCCAACGGATACTCCTTTCATAAAATCCCGCACAGATATTTGCTCCGCGCAAACTCAGACTCACCACGTGTAGATGGCCCAATAGTACATTAGTGAACCGTTTGTTGTACTGAAAAGGTTCAATTATTTAGCAGGTTGAAGCGTAAACCAGTTTTCTATAGGAATGCAAGGTGATATCGAACCTGAGCCTGCCAAAAAGGGGTCAGATGAAGTTAAACGCGATGAGGAAAGAAAATGCGCTGTGTAAGCTAGGGGCTGTTGATCTTTGCTGTACGATTTTTGGTCTATATGAAAGCATTTTAATCGCGGAGCAGTCCTGAAGGCATAGTTGTTCTACGTCAAAGGGCTGTGACAATGAGTAAAATGCTTTCATGACGACCCCTTCGGGCAGCGCCTGTGTATCATTTATACTGTGTTGACTGTTTTTGATTTAGCCCACTAGACCTGCAAACAGTCGCCTTGTCTAAATGATACACAGACTGCTGCAAAAGTGTACAGCAAAGATCAACAGCCCCTAGTATGCAGCGATGATGGCGCAGCGCTTTACGCCATCGTCCTTAGGCTTACATGCGGCGCATATGGGCCAGGCATTCAACCTCAACCATGGCCCCCATGGGCAGGCCATCTACGCCAAAGGCGCTGCGAGCCGGCAGGGTGCCTTTGGTAAAGAAGGTGGTATAAACAGCATTAAAATCGGGCCATTTGCTGATGTCGTCTATCATTACGGTGCACTTAAACACGTCTTCCATGCCAAGTCCCAGCGAGTTGAGTGCCTTTTTTACATTCAGCATTACCTGCTTCGACTGAGCCGTCATGGTGGCAGGCATCTCGCCATTTTCATCCAGCGGGATCTGACCGGAAAGGTAAACAATATTATCTACCTGGGTAGCTAATGAATAAGGGGCGTTCTCGTTGGGATGGGGAAAGTATTTTAGCTTTGCCAGTGCAAGCTGGCTAAAGCAAATCAGTACTGCAATCAGGGTTAACTTAACTAAGTTCACCACAAACTCCTGTTTAGCTGTCGTTAAATTATTTTTATACCAATCTATAGTTACGTAGAGACGATTAAACGACAAGTCCACCGTTTGCAGATCCGTTCAATTAACCACTTTTCACGCTCAGTTTCGGTTACATTCAGTGCGTATGGGCGAGTGAATGGAATAAGAATGTCTCGGCTTCCCGGTTAACCACCGTGAGGGTAAAACCTGCCCAGTGCCTGGGGTGTTTAAATCGAGGGTGGCGCTGCATCTGCAGGCGCGCTTGGCGCAGGGCTTCGCTACTGTTGCCGGTTGCTTTGAGGCCCTGATAAAAGTAATTCATGAATGCCGCAGTGGGTTTGTCTGATACTTTCCAGCGGGTACTGAGCACAGAGTCTGCTCCCGCGGTTAATAGGCCGTAGCCCAGGCTTTGCAGCCCATCGTGGGCCATCATTTTTCCCAGCGAGGTTTCGCAGCCGCTGAGCACTACCAGCTGATTGTAGAAAGACTCGCCCAATAACGCGCTCTGCGGCAGAAAGCCATTATTGGTTGTTGATGGCATGCTGGCCACTGCCAGCCCCACGATGGCGGGCTCTGCAGGGTTAAAATAACTGTGAGTAGCAATATGCAGCAGGGGCGACTCACGCA
The DNA here is from genome assembly GCA_950073835.1 of uncultured Alteromonadaceae bacterium. GTDB lineage: Bacteria > Pseudomonadota > Gammaproteobacteria > Enterobacterales > Alteromonadaceae > Alteromonas. Next base: position 8,782 of record CATMRP010000006.1, on the reverse strand, counting down.
AATCTGTGCTCAACAGGGCCTGTTGTGTGGCTTGCTCAGCCGAATAACGCTTAATCGGATATGCCGAGAAAAGCCTGGCAAGCTGGTCGCCTTCGCGTTTTGCCCAGGGCAGCGCAGGCAGCGTATTTCGCCATCCTGTTTCTGCTTTGTGTGTGCTTAAAGAAAACGCCGGAGAATCAAAAATGCCCACCGAAAATGGCGCTGTCATGTGACTTGTTGAAGCGGTTAGGTACTCGCTTAATGAGGGGACTTGCCGCAGGGTATATCGCCCTCCCACAAACTGCTCATCAGGCAGGCGCAGTTGAGCCACCGGCAACGAATAAAAGCGTCCGTCTGCTTGCCACACAATATCAGTGAGCGTGCGGTTATTAATCACCCAAGACGGAATAAAAGCGTTGGCCCGTGTATCGCGATATGCCTGAATGATCTCAGCCCCGGATAATCCATCTGGCAGCGCTGGCGGGCACTGAACAGGCGTTACCTGATGCTGCGACACCGTAATGGCCAGCACATAACACTGCTCGCTGGTGTGGGTGTACCGCAATACCACCTGATTATTTTCTAGCGCAGCTTGCACGGCTGCCAGGGTAAGGGGATTTTCGTTGACCTCGGGGTTATCAGATAAGTTGGGGTTAACCAGCCGCAACCACTGTTCTTTTACATTATCGAGTTGTTGTTGCAGTTGTTTTTTCTCGTTCTCAGTGGTGGCGTTTACCAGGCTACCTTCCAGTGTTAATCGCTGTTGCCACAGGCTTTCAAGCTGTGGTTGTTTAAGTAAACGCTGGTGTTCCCGGTCTTGCCGTTTACGCAAAAACAGCTGGCTTTGATAAGTTTCCAGTAACGCCAGAGCTTGTTCGCTATTCGCTGTGGATGGATTGCTAAGCAGGGTGTCGAGGTGAATATCGTAAAAGGCTCTTACTTTATTAAACCAGTAAGGCCCCATTTGATAGGCGTCCAGTTCGCGCCCCAGTTGCAGAATCAGCTGATTTGCGTTGCTGAACGTGGCTGAAAGCGCGTGTGCGTTTTGTGGCTCGGTGGCTTTGAGCAACAGATACCTGAGTGAGGCCATAGCAACTTGCTGCGGATCTTCCTCGTCTACAAGGGCTGAGAGCTGCTCTATTTGCTTGGCCGCCTCAGGATAATCACCGAGTCGAATACGGGTGTCAGTAAGGGCTATCAGGGCCTGGACATGCTCTGTTTTTTTAATCAGGTTACTTAGCGAATTGAGTGCTTTGTTCATTAACGTGGCGGCCCTGGCAGTCTCTTGACTGTGCGCTAAAGCCTGAGCCTGCAGGGCATAAATTAGCGGCAGACGGTCGGGATGCAGGGATACTGCGTTGTGTTCTGCCTGCTCCAGTGCAGAAAGGGCGGCTGGCCAACGTTGCTCAGCCATGGCAATTTTAGCTAACGCAATATGTAAGTGGCTGATATCGTCATCGTAAACGCTGCTCTGATTAAGCGTAAGGGTGCGCTGATAGTAACGCTCGGCGGTCTGTGTATCGCCCAGATAACTATAACTGCTGGCTAAATTAGCCATGATCACGGCTTTGGTAATGGATGTACTGCCTTTATCAAGGTATTCGCCCGCCTCACGAAAGGTTTGCTGGGCAAGCTCCCAGCGACCAGACCATAAATAAACCAGGGCGAGATTGTTGATGAATTCCGCCAGCCCCTGTGTATCACCGGCTTGTTGTTTACTGTGAATGGCTTCATTGAGGTAACGGGCCGCGGCCACATTGTCGTTGGCCAGCGACCAATAGGTTGCCAGGCCGTTGTAAATATCAGGCAGCAGCTTTGTATAGCCTTGCTCGACGGCGTGAGAGTAGGCTTGTTCCAGCGAATATTTTCCGGCTTCCATTAGTGTTTGTGATGAGACTACCGAGCCATGCAGCAAGTTACTGAAACCCAGTGTGGCGATCCGTTGGGTGGTAAGGTAATTATCGGCAATAGGCGGGAGGCCGGACAGCTCGGGTATTACGGGCACAGACGTTGGTTGCCAATCGGCCGGCTCTACTACGGTTGCAGCATGCGCCAGTGCTTTTTCAAACTGTTCGGGGAGTAGTGCCATACCTGCATGGCTGGCATCGGCAAAATGGTAAATGTCAAAATTAGCCGACATGGCAAGCGCCGCCAACTGCCAGCAGGAATAGCTGCCTTCGGCAGGCACAAGCAGCGCTGAAGCCTGTTCGGAATTTGCTTCAGTGAGGTACTGGCGGGCGAGTAATGCGGTGATAAAACAGGCCGTTTCAGTGTCGCTCTGGCGGGCAATTTGCTCGGTAAGTACTGACGAGGAGGTCGGGGCGGCGTAGGTAGCAGAGAAACCGATGAGCCAGTCCCACAGGGGGGTTAGCGGTTGCGTATACACCGTAAATTCAGGCGCGGTGACTGAGGGCTCGCCGTTACTGTTTACCACTATGGTTACAACAAGTTGTTCATCTGTTTCAGGTTGAATGGCGGCGAGATGAGTGTGGGCATAATGACTGTATGCCGGGCTGCCAGTGGTACCGGCCAGGGTAATGTTAAATGCCGAGTCGGGTGATTCAACAATGATCACCTCATTCTCTGCGGCGGAAACCGTAAACTGAAACGCTTCGGCCACAGCTCGCTGCCCGGCAATCATGGCCAGGCACATAAGGAGTAATCCTAAGGTTATCGAGCGGCGAATACGTTCCATGTGATGCCGGTATTAATGGTTTTTCCAGGCGTAGGCCGGTGCATTTTTAACAGTAACCCGACTGCCATTTTCTTCTTTGTTCCAGTGACTGGCGGTGGTGTATTTGGGCGTGCCATCGGTATCAATCGAGTAGTTTATGGTGAAATACACATCGGTGTATTTTTCTTTAAAAGCCGGCGTACCAGCGGGATAACCGCCGTCTTTCACTATCGACAAATTGTTGGAGCAGAGCATATCCGGATCGTCAGTGGGAAAGAACTTTGCCTTACTGAGTAACTTAGCGGTAAGCGTAGGCCAGGTACCTTGTGATTTGACAATGGTAATGGTGACCAGAAAAGCTGAGCCAATTACCGGCGTAAATACCTGGGTGCGCATTTTCAGAGCGTTGTCGTTGTAGTCGCGCTGACCCTTTGGCAGATAAGGGCGAAATTCAGGGGCCCAGTTGTCGCGGTTATAATCTGATACCCAGCCTTTGGGAACATACCATTTACTTGCTGCCTGATTACTCATCACTTTGACTCCTTGTGGTTAAAAACGTGGTGATGTCGGCCATGGTGTGAAGCGATTTGCCTAAGCACGCAAAGGCCTGATGTATGGTTGTTGTTAATTTGTCGGCCAGTTGTGACTGGCTGTCCTGCTCGCTGATGCGGTAACACTCAAACATGGCGCTGCGCAAAACATCGCAGTTTATAGCGCTGGCAATCAGCCCTAGCTTAAATTGATTGTTGTCGGGGTAGTCGGTCAGGTTTTCCTGCAAGGTGTAAAGCCACAGCGGGGTACGTTGTTGCTCTTGTAACACGGCCAGTAGCGCATATATAAAATCGGTTTCCTGCCCGGGCGATGTTACCTTTAGCCTGCGGCGGTTTAAGCGCTGCTCAAAATGCCCGGCGAACGTTTTAAAGCGCGGGCTGGTGGTTATTTCCCGCAGAATAGATTCGGCACTACTCAGGCCAAGCTTAATGCCGGCCAGTAGGTTTAACTGGGCAATGTTGCGCCCGGCTCTGGGGTTGGTAGGATGCGGCACCGTGGCCATATCACTGGTGATGAACAGGTCAATAGGGCTGGCAATTTGCTGCAGTCCGTCGTTCTCCAGCGGGTCGAAAAACAGCGCCGGCCAGTCAATAATATGTTTATCGTCAAGTGGTTCAAATGGCGGACGCCGCATAATGTCATCCAGTGCAAACGACTGCGAATGCTCGGTTTTAAGGTGGTAGCGCGGGCGTAGCATGCTATGACCAAACCTGAAACTGGCCAGCTTAAACTCGGCTGGTACCTGAGTGTATGGCTGGCTGGCGTCGTAATAAAACGGGCCGAGCTTGGCAAAAAAGTAGTCGTGGCAGTCGTCTGGCACCAGTTTTGGCAGTAAATCGTTGATCACGATGTGATGAAATACGGCAACGGTATAGCGCCTGGCGGTAATAATGCGTTCGGTAATTTCTGTTTGATCTGATGACAGCGTATTGATAAACGCGTTATGTAACTTCTGAAACACACTGTGTAACTGCAGCACAATGGCGTTTTCGTCGTTGCGCTGTTCCGGTATCCATGCAGTGGCCCAGGGAGCGTTATCGATGGTGCCGGGAGCTACCCGGTGCACATCGTGCTGCTGGGTTAAAAAGCGGCCGCTTTCGAGCTCGAAATAGTGTGCTTCGATACTGCGGATTGGATCGCCTGAGCCATTATTGCCATACATGCTGTCGAGGTTGAGCAGTGCACTGGTCTGCCGACCGCCAATGTGAAAGTGCGAATCGGCAATCAGGTCGTGGGCGATAAACTGGCAAATATAGGTATAGCCAGCAGGAATGGGCAACGTGTTTGCGTTGTTCGGGGTATAGTCGGGCTCGTCGAGATAGGTTGGATCTGCATCGTCTTCAGGCGCTTCTTGTGCAACTGAAGTAACAGGTAATACTGGTGGTACTTGCTCTGGTGTTTTTGGCGGACTGTGATTTTGCGGTAAGCCTGGTAGCATCAGGGTAGCCAGGGTAGTTAATTCCACCGGGCTCAGCAGTGCCTGCTCACTGGCAGGAAACATGCTGTGAGTGGCAGAATGCACTAATCTGCCCCCGTGATGATGGTGGCGCTTAGCACCATTGCTGAGGTGTTACTTTCGCGTACTGCGATAATAGTTGATGGCGCATTGGCCGATTGCAGGGTGGCCAGAATAACCAGTTCGCCCTGGGCGTTTTTCTTCAGTGCCGGCCAGCTTTGCAAAAGCTGGCCGTTTGATGTCTGTAATTCAACATCAAATAGCTGGCCGTCGGTCATGCTCACGTCGAGTACCAGTATTTGCTGCTGACTGCCGGCTTCCAGCACTGCGCCTACCGGTGGCTGTTGTGAGGTACTGACGCCGCGCATCTCGCCAATGTAGATTACATCGGGGCTGATGGCGGTTGCCACGTGTTTAGGTTGCTGATAACCCAGCAACAGCCAGGTGGCGGCGCTGCCAATGAGCACGCCACCGAGTGGCCAGAACAACCGCAGCAGTTTACTGGCTGATGAGTCTGCACGGGGTTGTTTAGCTGCCCGGCCAAGGGTTTTTTTGAAGATTGCACTGAGTTCAAACTCTTCTACCATGTCGGGGTGCATCAACAAATATTCTTCAAACTCAATCATTTCAGCAGCCGTAAGCTTGCCATGCAGGTAGCGCTGAATTATATGATTGGCCTGGATGTACTGTTTATTCATATCACTTAACTTCTGTTACCTTCTCGGTAAACGTTAATTATTCCGTAATAGTAGTGCCGCCATAAGCGGTTCTCTCTCAAACCGCCGCAGGGAATTTACAATTGGATGCCTAACCAGCAAATGACGGCGGCGACCGATAGCAGGGTAAACAGCGATTGTTTGTCGAGCGCTATGTTACATTTGAGGGCCAGTGCCTGCTTTAATCGCGACTTGGCCCGGTGCAGCACTTTATCGAAATGTTCGGTGCTTAGGTCAAGATCCTTGCACAATTCTTCTTTGTCTTTGCCTTCAAAAAAATAAGCGCTCAGCAATAGTCTGTCACGTTCAACGCTGAGTTCTGACATTACCTGAGTAACCGTTTCAAGGAGTTTTTCTGAACTGACCTGGCTTTCGGTATGGTTGGACGTGTGGGCATGAAGATCCATCTCATCGGAGCAATCGGTGCGCTGACGCTTGGTTTTACGGAACGTGGCGATGAGCAGGTTTTCTGCCACACGACGAACAAAGCCTGCAATAGCCTCGGGGTTATCGATTTCAGACGCCCGGGCCTTCTGGATAACCACAAGCAAGGTTTCCTGCACAATATCCTGTGCCAGAGCTGGGTCGTCGCACTTATAAGCCACAATCGAATACAACGGACGGGAGAAGTGACTGAGCAGCGCTTGCTCTGCCGCTTTATTGCCATTGGCGATTTGTGTCACTAGTACAGCAGGTTCATCCATGAGTCAGCGCGTTATAGATTGTAATTAAAAAATAAATTTACCGACGTAAGATGTTATTTACAAGCTTTAAGCGATGATAAACCAGACTTTATAAGACTAATGGACAAGGTGAGTGAGTGCACTGCCAGGCCTGCAGGTTTAGTCAGTGCACTGTCTTCTGTAGTTAGTTTGCAGTGGCGTCGTAACGCGCTTCAAAACGCAATAGCTTACTGTTGGGGTCGACAATAACCACATCCTGGGCGGTAATTTCCAGCGTATTTTCATCTGGTAATTGGAGCGTGGTGATTTTGCCATTTACCGATACTTCCACTGGCATCGGGAAGGGCAGGTTATCCGGTACCAACCAGCTAAGGGTAAGCTTATCGCTGCTGCGCTGCTGATGTAGCTCCGGCAGCCTGGGTTGATACAGGTACACGTCGAAAAACCAGCTGAAATCTTGGCCGGTAAGCTGGTTTACCAGCTTAATAAAGTCCTCAGTATTACGATATACCGTGGTAAATTCGCCCGGGTGTGGCGTAGCGGTGCCGTAAAGCAGTGTAGTCACGGCATCAAAAAAGGCCTGATCGCCAATCAGGTAGCGCAGGGAGTGCATGATCCACGAGCCTTTGTAATAGATATCCAGCGCCGGACCAACGCCTTTTTCGTATACCTGCTCAACTTCCATCGGTTTATTGGAAACGATGGGATGGGTGTTGATAAGGCCTTTGCGCTGGTTATTCAAGTACGCTTTGTAGGCGATATCACCATGCAGGTACTGAGCAAACAAAGGCTGCATGTAGCTCCCCAGTCCTTCGTGGATCCACATGTGATCCCAGTTGTCGTTGGTGACCTGATTACCAAAGTATTCATGGGAAAACTCATGTTGCAGTAACCAGTCGAAGCCGAACTCATCTTTTTTGTATTCGTTGCCATAGGCGTTGATAGTCTGGTGCTCCATGCCCAGGTGCGGGGTTTGCACCACACCCACTTTCTCATCGGCAAAGGGGTAGGGGCCAATCATACGTTCAAAAAACGTTAGCATGGCGGGGATTTCGTTAAACAGCGCCTGTGCTTGCTCTGTATTGCCCGGCAAGTGGTAATACACAATGGGGTAGCTGTTGCCATAAATGCTCTGATAGGCATCTTCGATTTTTTCGTACGGGGCAATATTAAGCGCTATGCCGTAAGTGTTATGGGCCGAGCGGGTTTGCCAGTGGTAGGTGCTCTCGTTGATGGTGCGGGTGGTTTCTACCAGTACACCATTACTCGCCGCGACCAGATTGTTAGGTACGGTAATGTAAATATCGGCGGTTTTGGGCTCTCCCAAGGGCTGGTCGATACACGGCCAGAAGATATCGCAACCTTCGCCTTGCACAGCGGTAGCCAGCCAGGGTGAGCCGTCTGGGGTTTTATTCCACATCACGCCGCCGTCCCAGGGCGCATTGGGCGGCGTGCGCGGATGGCCATGATATTTCACCTGAACCGAGACCGGGAAAATCACTTCATTAGCCGGGGTAATTACCAGTTCACCTTGTCGGTTAGAGAACTGTTCTGGCTTAATTGCTTCGCCATTCAGCCAGACGCCTTCTATAGTGAACACGCTGTCGAGATCCACCGACACTGCTTTGGCTGGTTTTATGGCATCCAGGGTAAGAATGGTATTGCCAAACAGCTGTTGTTTATCAAAATCGAAAGCGAAATGCAGCTCTGCATGTTCAACGCTTACCCCCTGCTGGTACAGAGGCACCTGCCCACCGCTTTTAAGGGTATAGGCGGAGGATAATTCTGTTGCGGGTGGTGGTGGCGTGGTATCGCCTGATTGAGTAGATGTGCAGGCACTAAGAGTGACTGCCGCTGAAAGTAAAAAGCCTTGCCAGGCACGGTTACATTCCATGTGTGAGCTCCGGAGATTTTGTCGTTGTTATTGTTACTGAGATTATAACGTTAAACGGCGTGAATTGATGACGGTAAGCCTGTGTTGAACGTGTTTTTAAGGCGTTAAACGAAAAGAGTGGCCATTGCCACTCTTTTTAACGGTATCGAAGGCTTATTCGAATAACTCACCGCGTAAATCTTCAAGAGTGCTATGAGTATGTTCTTTAAGTAACTTTTTCACCAGTTTGGGTTCTTTATTCATCCACGCAGCATAAATTTCTTCATGTTCGCGGTAGGCATCGGCTTCACGATCGGGTGGCTCAAGGTGCTTACGAACATAACGTTCAGACAGCAGGTGGATCTTGAATAACAGCTCCTGAGTGATTTTGCGGCCGGCGGGGGCCGACAGCGCCAAATGAAATTCCCGGTTTACGGTAACCGCTTCCGGTGATATTTCATTAGCCATGCTTTGCAGACGTTTAAAAATCTCGGTAACCCTGGCTTTATCTTCCTCGGTGGCTTTTTTACAGCCCTGAGCGGCCGCTTCAGGCTCCAGCGTGGTCCGCAGATGAAAAACATCTTCGGCTTCGGCGAGGCTGAGTGGACGAACAATAAATCCACGGTTGGGGTGAGAGACTAATAAACCGTCTTGCTCCAGCCGGGTGAGTGCTTCACGCAGCGGGATCTTACTTACTCCCAGATCCTGGGAGAGGGCGTCCTGACGAATGGGCTTTGCCGGGAACATATCGTTGGCAAGGATACGCTCACGAATAATTTCGTAAGCCTGTTCCGACAAAGTTTTAACCACAATTGACATGTATTAATGACTCCTAAACAGAAGTTTGGT
>CATMRP010000005.1 GCA_950073835.1 uncultured Alteromonadaceae bacterium | reverse complement strand
AAAGTCTGTGATCGAATGACCGGAATAGAGTTGATCGGGCTAGCCAGAATCAGCGATCGAGAACATCAGAATACGCACTTGTGCCGCATTGCCTTGCCAATACATCCATACGAAGATGACGACTGAGCAATTGCCAAGTTATGTAGGTATGCCGCAACGAATACAAAGTTCTTGGGCCATCAGAGCTGGTCTTCAGATTACAATGATCAAGAGCCGCACTAAATGTTCGGCCTAACTCATTCGTCTCTGAACCGTCGGCTAAAAGGAACAGTTTGTCGTTGGGTTTTCTATTTGGAAAGCGATCTCGCAGTTCCATTAATGGATAAATGATCTCGTCTTTACAAACAACGGTTCTTGTACCGGTATATTTCGTCGTTTTTCCCTTAGTAACTTTTATCTTAAATATCACCTGATGATCCTGACGAGTCATCAATATATCTTTCCAAGTTATCTCTTCCATCTCAGTACCAGGTCTTATACCGGTATTGATTACAACATCACAATAATCTAGAAGGCAACTCTCTGATCTGCCGAGTCTTTTCTTTTCGACTGTCATCGCGCATCATTTCAATTGCATCAATGACTGCCTGATATTCTTCTTCGGTGAAAGCAGCTCGGCGAGCTCCTTGCTCACCTTTGGTTGATAAAACAGGTACTTGTACCGGCAACATCCACTTGTTTTCTATCGCTTCCTTAAAAACCATCTGAAATGCGGCATTGTGGGTGAGAATAGTAGATTTAGCGAGCCCTTTAAACTCATCTTTTTTGTCTGATTTTTCAGTTGGTTCTTGACCTGCCTTTTTCTTTGACTTTTTTCTCGCATTTACTTGTTTAATCCGCCAAGCATCAAATTCAGCGATCTTTTGTTGATCAATTGAAGTCACATAAGTTCTATCGAAGAATGGTATGTGATAACGCTTCAACGCACCGATGTAGTCCTTGAATATAACCTTACCGCCTTCATGCGCTAATTCATTCTCCATCGAAGCAATTGCTTTGTTAGCAACATCTCGGAACCGCCTACTTTTTGTTAAAGTACCGGTTTCCGCTTTTATCTTCCATTCCATGCGCAGTAATCTCGCAGCAGCGATGGCTTCGTCTTTGTCGGTTTGCTTAGTGGATTTGCAGTACCACTTACCGTACAACTGGAAACGTGCATACCATTTCTTACTGTTGTCTTGAAGAAATACGTAAAGAGAGTCATCGATGTTATGTCGATCTAATTGAATTGCCATGCTCGCCTTTCTTGCAAAGAAATATATTGCGCTTACGACGAGTATAAACGGCTGACAGCAAATATCTACCTGTTTTAAAAGGAATAATTTAAGTCACGTTAACACACATTAACAGTTCAAGAAGTGTTCAAAAATCAAACAGACCAATTGAACAAATATTAACCTTGTGTATACTTATTATACAAATTAAAGCAAGTGGTTGCAGTACAATCAAAAACAAATCAAGGATGATTTTATGTGCGTCAGAATCTCTTCATTTATTATTTTAATCTCGTTAGGTTTAGCTGTTTCTTCATGTGCTACCACTTCTTCTACTAAGAAACTAGCGAATACTCAAAGCTTTGTTCCTGAGACACAAATAGAAGCGGGTTTGGTTACTGTATCGACAAGTACTATCTTACCTTGGTACGAAATATCAGATTCCCTGAAACCAAAGTTCTCAGCAACATCTGCCGAAGAACTTCTAAATATAGTTCTACCCATTACTAGTAACCAATATTATGGATCTAATAACAGTTCCGCTGCCGGTGTAACTTTAGGACTTCCAGGAACAACAGTACTGAATACAAATACCGGTAGCGTCACCGAAGAAATTTCCAGTGACGGAACCAAAACCAGCTTATCCAATAATAACAAAACAAAAAGTGAAACAACAAATTCTGGTTTAGTGACAGTTCCTGAATTAAGAAAGTACGAAACATCAGACCTCAATCAAAATCAAAGTCCTTCTGTTAGTGGTTTAGATCCTTTTCTTCAATACAGAACAGCAACAGCTCTTTTTCAAGAAATTCAAATGCTGAATAATTATTTGAACCGAAATTTTAAAAAAGAGAATCAAGTTCCATATTTATTCAGATCACAAATTAATATCCAGCCTTATTCACGTAATATGGCTGTTGATACTTTTGTTGAGATCGCGGTCGAAACCAAAAATCGTGGTTTAAAAACTCGTGATTTAAAAAATCGTCCCATTGTAATCCCGCTGATTATTACGGATAACTTAGAAAGAGCTTCAGCCCAAAAGTTAGAGCAAGCGATAAGAGATTTAAGACTAAGTTTATCAGGATTGATTGGTCAAGTAGGAGTAGGTGCTGGAGCACAGTCACTAAAAGAAGAAATTGCGAAACTAGAAGCTTTTGATTACAACAGTTTAGTAACAGTTGCGGCAACTGACGTTGATGAGTTAACAGTAAGGATAGGTGCACAGCGTTCTTCTTCAGGTTTAGCTGCCGTAGCTAGAAGCTATGATATTACCTACTTAGTTTTATGGCCGAAGGAAGACTGCAACCAAAATACAAAATTATGCGAAGGGCAAATAAATTATTTCCCACATATGCGAAGCACACTGGACGGACATAGACTGCCTCTTACATCTACGACTTATCAGTCAAATATCATTAATCGAATATTGGAAGTCATGCTAGCTCGTGGTGTTATAAAGAGTGAAATAGAAAAGACTGAGAAAAAACTTCCTAATGCATTCAAAAAAGATTTTTATGAAGTAATTAAAATATTAGATGAAACTAAACATCTACCAGATGACTGGACGTGGATGAATGATGCTGAAATAAATCAAATTACCGCAAGTTACTTTGACATTTTAGACAGAAGAATTATTGATATAGAGTTTGAGTTGACGGGTTTGCGCCTGCCAAACGAGGCTACGGCTGTTTTAAGAGATTCAGGTAGCGGCTCAGCTAGCGTCCTTTTATCTAGTCAATCTAGATTACCTTCTCTAGAAGATATAGACGTTAAATTGAAAATTAATACTGACAGAGGTCTGGTAACACTTGGAACACTATCTAAATCCCAAGATACTCATGGACTCCTAACCTTCACATTTCCGTCACCATCTGCTTTAGGGTTGAGAGACGACTTATTAAACAACAGAGGATACTTGAGATTATCGTCCGAGGATTCAAAGGGTCAGATAGCTTTATTTCTTGAGTCAGAGAAAACTGGCAATGCTGTATATAGAGAATATCCAATTTTACTAGATCGAAAAGTTGGTACTGTTGCCGTACCACGATTATTTAATGGTCGACTTTTTCCAAACACCCCGAAAGTCAGTGAAGATTCAGCAGAGGTAAGACTCGTTATTGATATGGTGAGTTGCCCGTCAGGAGCTGAGTGTCCCAACGTAGAAAACGTTAAAGTCTCATTGACAAACTTCCCCTTAAAAAAGGTAATGACAGGCAATAGTGACGAGCCATCTTTTAATTCAATTAAAAATAGCTTTATTGGAAAGGTAGGAAATGGATATCAATTAATCATTGGCAGTATGGATACCGGCGCTTCGGCAACGATTGAGCTCCAGGCAATTAATAATGAAGGAAAACCTATAAATGAACAAACGTCGCAATCTATAACTATAACTGCAAAGTAAATCAATCACATAAGCCACTGAGAAAGAAATAAAACACTAAGCATCATGTATAAATATTATATATTACAACAACGAAGAACGCCCAATTATAAATTGATTTATTTAACACCATAGGCATATTTAACAAAGTATTAAAAGGCTGAGCACAAAAACTAGGGATACAACTAATTCGGAGAGGTTTATACACCAACTGGATTAATAGTTTGTGGTTATTTTGAGCGCCATGTTTTTTCAAAGAAAATAGATTAAATAGTGTTAGTTTGATGCAAAAAATTTGCATCTAGAAAATCTATTTTTTGAATATAAATTTCGAAATTAATAAAGGGAGTCATAAATGTCTTTACCATTTCCAGACGTTCAAGTCGCTGGTATTTCAGACATGGAAGAGGCTGAAATGCTCATCTCTTGTGGTGTCAAATTTCTTGGATTTCCACTCCGCCTTCCTGTACACAAAGAAGACATTTCAGAAGAGGACGCGAAAAGAGTTATTTCACAATTTCCTTCGGGAGTTTATGGCATTCTCATTACATACCTTGATAAAGCCAAAGATGTGATTGCGCTAAGTGATTATTTGGGAGTTCGTCATATTCAGCTTCACGGCAAAATTGATATTGGTGAAGTATATAAAATCAAAGAAGCAAGACCAGATACATTTTTAATTAAAAGTCTTATTGTCAAAAAAACACTATATGATGAGCTTTTAGAAGAAATAAACTTATATGAAGAAATTGTTGATGCATTTATAACTGATACTCACGATCCTAATACTGGAGCAGATGGTGCGACAGGATTGACGCATGACTGGGAGATCAGCCGCAAAATTGTGAAGCTTTCGAAAAGGCCAGTTATATTAGCTGGCGGCCTTGACCATTCAAATGTACAAGCTGCTATTAGCTATGTAAAGCCTAGTGGCGTTGATAGTCACACCGGCGTCGAAGATGCATCTAGTAGAAAGAATCAATGTAAAGTAACTGATTTCTTATCGAGAGCCAAATCTGCTTTTGGTGAGGCTGAAATCAAGTTTGCAACTAAGATAAATATTGCTCAGTTTGAAAGGAGCATAGAAAGTAAAAAGATGGACTACGGGCCAAGGATAGGAACGTTAGTATTAGATCTAAGAAGAGTAAAGTTAATTTTTGTTTCAGCACTCATAGCCTTATTAGCTTTTATTGAATGGCGCACATCTAAGGGGTTGCGGACCTTATTAAGGTTACCCGAATCTAAGAGTGTCAGGGACTTCTTAAGACTATGGGGATTTAATGAGGCTATAAAAGAGTGTACTGGTTTTCAATTTTCATACTTTTGTGTAACGGAAGATATAGAAAGGTACTTTGGCGAGAATATCAATATAGATGATTTTAAATACAAAAGTGCCCTTTCAAAAGTGCAAAACCAACTAATAAATGATCGTTTTTTTGCCATTTCCACATACTCTGTTCATCCAAACGAAGCAAGCAAAACTATAAAAAAAATTGAAACAGAGAGGTGGAAGGGCCCCCTGATCAAGGAATATTTGGAAATTAACTTAGATAAAGCTAAAGGAATTCTGCCAAATATGATTTCATCAAGAATTGTATATGAAGCAATGACAAATGCAGTTCGACATCCTGGGGCTACAAAAATTGTCGCAGCATCTTTCTGCGAAAATAGAGAAGACCACGAACGAAAAAAACTTTATATAACTTTTTGGGACAATGGGATATCGATGGTTGAGACAATCGGGAATGCGCTCAGAGAAGGAAAACAAGTTAGGGAAGATCACTTACCTCAAGAACACGTGTTTAAGTTTGATGTTCTTCTACATGGAGCGGCTGAAGGTGAAACCTTAACTCTAAGTACAGATAGACCCATAGATACGACTGATGAAAACTACTTGCTATTTCTTTCTTGCCTTTTCCCAGGTGTGAGTGCCGACCTTGAGAGAAAATCATTCATATCTCCAGAAGCAATAATCGCAGAAAGTATAGATATTACATTGCCAGGTTATGGATTAACGTATTTACTTAATTGTGCAGTAGATATATTTGATGGGACTGTAACCTTCAGAACTGGGAACCTTACTGCAGAGATATCATCAGCAATTTCAGGTGAGGCAGGCAGATACTCAGCGAAGATAGAGGAGAACACTAGTGAATGGGGGCATTTCAACGGTAACCTTTTAACTATTGAATTACCAATAGGAAAAAGGTTATGAAAGTTTTCCCTTTGAAACTTGTGGTTGGTGGTACAGTCTCTCTTCCAATAACCCAAAAAGAGATTAACTTTTATAAATGGTTGTCTGCGTCGATTCTGAAGATGAGCGAGGATGAAATTTGTATAGAAAGAATGTATGCAAGACCAATTTCAGATGAAGAAGAAACATATAGTCATAAAGTAACTATACAACACAGAATTGATGAAGTTAAAACAGCGATAAATAAAGAAGAGTCAGACACAGTTTTGCTTGTTGACATTGAAGTCAAAAAGGCTGCAACTTTTAGGGCAAAGTCTCATTTGATTTTGTTAAGAGAATTAAAATCAGCTCTACTTACTTTAACAAAAAAACCTTCTTCAATTATTTATATTTCTAGTGAATTCCCGAGAAGTCCAGGAGACTTCTTGTTTGCAGAAATTGCAGGCATTGAGGATGAGGGAATAGTTATTTTCTCGGTGGATGAAGAAGGGCGAGTATTTGGGAATAAAGAAACTAATGAAAGTGAAGTAAGAGAACGAAGGATATTGTCAAAAGCCCCTCCTGCTAATAGCTTGAGATTTAAGTTAATACGCCAACTTGGCCATTTTACAAAAGTTATCGATAATTCTGTTGTTTGTCTTAGGCATTTTTATGATGGCTCAAGATGTATTGATGAAATCCGCGATTACTTGTGGCTAAAGCTTTATAAAGAAATTGATGAGAGCTCAATTATATTATATCACTCCAGCCGGTCACCTTGGCTAGAGACTGCAATCAGGTCACTATGGTCAAAGTTTTCCTGCACAGTAATGCGAGCAGATGATTTTGATAGATACGAGTATCCTAACTACAACAAAATTCACATTGTTTTAGACTTTATTGATTCTGGTTCAACCTTACATGAATTTTTAGAGAAGAGTTGTTTGCATCCAACTTCAGTCATAGCAGTGTTATCCACTAGAAGTAAGGAGAAACACGATAAAATTGAATCTGAACTAGGTATCGAATACAGAAGATATTTAGAAATAAATGACCGTAAAATTTATATTGATTATGTTACTGAAGCAGATTTCCAGATTCTAGGAAATAGACCTTGCAAACTTTGCGACCTTCCATTGCCTCACGAGCACCTTCCAGAAGTTCATTCTTCCACTGGACTCCGTTCAATAGATTTCTGGACAATGGTACTTGAATCAGGGATTGGTGATGAAAAAAATCCACCTGAATATAGGCATCCTCAAAGCTATATTTTAGATTCTTCAAATTTGATAGAACAATATGGAGGGGTTCTTGCGCACAAAGTTGATCAACTAATTACACGATTAGGATTAAGTAACACCCTTACAATCGTTCTTCCAGAGAGTGAAGGCGGGTCTAATTGGTATTCACACTTCTTAGAGTTAATTCTCGACATTGATT
Organism: uncultured Alteromonadaceae bacterium; assembly: GCA_950073835.1. Taxonomy (GTDB): domain Bacteria; phylum Pseudomonadota; class Gammaproteobacteria; order Enterobacterales; family Alteromonadaceae; genus Alteromonas. The sequence continues at coordinate 68,984 of CATMRP010000005.1, read as the reverse complement.
CAGTCCCTATCCCAAGAAACACTATCAATAGATTTTCAAAGGGAAATAGTGATTTCACTGAAGAAGAAAAGTGTAGTGAATGGTTTAAAAACTTACTTAACTCACCAATTAAAAACTGCCTTGTTATTGACGATATAGTGATTACTGGTAAATCTATTAGAGGTATATTTAATGTATTACGAAGGCTTAACAAAAACTGCGCTGTTATTATTCCTATTGTTTATGTTGAAAACCCAGACATAAATATGAACATAGATAGCTTCTACCCACTCTATACTATTGGAGTATGATATTTTGTATCCCTGCGAAAATAATATTGAAGATCCAATGAATGGATCAAAGGCTATAATATTTCTACTAAAAGAATTTGAAAAAGTTATTGAAAATGGACAATCAGATGTACTAAGGCATGTAGATAAAACATGTGTGCATGCATCAGATGCGATACGTAAAGCAATGTTTAATGATCTAAAGAATAAATTGAACGGTAGAACTGATATTCTTAAAGACTTAATGTCGGATTTTGACTTTGATTTTGAAGGAATTGACAAGATAAAAAGGACATTGAACTTAGGAGCTATTGCAAACCTAGATAATGCATTTAAAGAATTCTCATTAGTTGTGATCATTGATTCTAAATTGAAAGTTGAGAAATTGTTAGATGATGTTGGAATCAGTTATGAGTCACAATATATTGATGGGATAAGAGTTATTAAAGGAACATTATTAAGCTGTAGAATGAGAAAGAACATTAACATTCTTTTTTTGGGCGCATATCAACTTGAGCGTGCGTGGAATGATAATATTGCAAGGGGCTGGTACTTAGGTATTGGAAATATTTTAGGTGTATATGTAAAGGCAGCAAAACTGATCCCCCCAAAAATAGAATTAAGCGCTCGGTCAATTGCATTGTTTGCTACAGAGTTCAGCACAAGATCAGATGGAATATTTGAAAGCAGTGTTTCTATGGGGATAGAGAAACAGATTAAAACATTTTGTGATTTGCGTGGAAGAATTGACTCAGTGGATGATAAATATCCATCTTATGCTGATTCCTGCATTAAAAAAGTCAGACTCGACTTCTCTAAAAGTAACAGTTTTTTAGCGGACTCTTTGGAACTAAGTAGTCGAGAGTACAAGCTTATCCCTAAGGCAGTTTCAAAGGAGTATTTTCAATACTCTAGAGGTGGAAGAGTGGCAATAGTTGGTGCCTCGAGTATTACAGATTTAAACTATGAATCAAATTCGTTAAAGCATGCTTTGAAAGTATTGAAATCATATATTCTTACCGAACTATATGTTTCTGGAGAGAAAAGTTTTTAGTTTTCTGAGTGTATAGATGGAGAAATGAGGTGACTTTATACAATGATGAGCCGGCATTAGAGGATGCATTAGGAAGGGATAAAATGGCGGCAGCGCTGGCAGAATCAGTATCATTAGCTAATACACCTTTATCTGTAGGTATTTATGGGAGTTGGGGATCAGGAAAAACAACTCTTATGCGCCTAATCGAAGACTACCTAACCAAAAACCAGAAAAAAGATGTTGACTGTATTTGGTTTGATCCCTGGTTTCATCAGTTTGATGATTCTCCAGAAGTTGCACTATTACATGCGATGTCAAAAAGTGTAAGAAACAAAGAGAAACTTGATCAAGTTAAGAAGCTCTTGACTATTATAGGTGCATCACTCGCTAATGCTTTTATAAAGCCGACTATAGGTATGAGTATCGAAGAAATAGAAAAGCTTGGAGAAAAATATGAGGAAATGCTATTCGAAAAAAGAGAAAAAAGAACTCTGCTGAATGAACATTTCAGCAGTCTAATAGACATGATAACAGATAAGGGTAAAAAAAGGCTCGTAATATTTATAGATGACCTTGATAGATGTAGCCCGAATACAGTGATGAAAATGTTAGACTCCCTCAAGTTATACCTTTCTCATCCTGGCTGTATATATATTATTGGAATGGATCGAGTTATTGTTGAAAAAAGCATTCAGTCAAATTTTATTGGCGTCGAAGGGACTGAAAGAGACTACCTGGACAAAATTGTTCAACTTCCATTCAGCATTCCCGTAATTGGTAAACATGAACTAGAACAATATATTAATAAACATCTACCTGATGAGTTTGCATCTATTACTAAATTATTTATCAACGGGTTGTCAAAAAATCCTAGAAAAATAAAGCGATTTATCAACGCATATTTACTTTCCTATTCTCTCGCTAGGTCTATGGAAAATTTAGAAATTGACAAGGAAATACTAGGCTTAGTTTTATTAATTCAGCACTTAGCACCGTCTCTATATATGAAGTTAGTACATGGAGATAAATCTATAGCGGAATTATTATCTAAAAAACGACGAGACATTGAGACAATAAAAGCTGCTGTAGATGGTGATATAAGATTGGCTGCTGTTCTAGAAAATTTTAAGGTTGTAGATAATGTTGACTGGAATCCTTATATATTCCTATCAAAAACTGGTACTTTTGACAAGAGATTAATTGATGTCTGGATAACAGAAATTGGCACGAGGGAACCCGATATCATAAGAGTTTTTAGAACACTTACAGGGGTTAGTATAGCTGAAGCAAAAAATAAAATTAAAGACCTTCCATTACAGGTTGCATCAGGATTGGATAAAGAAGAAGCAGAGCATATGTTGAGGGAACTTGAGAATGTCGGCGCAGAAGTAGAATTCCGCTAAGCTTGTTATCTAAAGACCACATTGAATAACTATACGGCTATGCAAAGAATTTGCAAAGCATCTTTAAAACTTTTTAAGGTGTTGATTTTTAATAATTATAATAGACACTAACTTTTCAAAATCCGCCGGTGGTGACACTGTGCCGGTTCAAGTCCGGCCTCTGGTACCAAACACTTCTAGGTGTGCATCAATAAACCGACGTGAGTCGGTTTTTTTTGTGTCTGAAATTCAGTCCAAGTCCATCGTCATTCTGAAATTGTGTATCTGGAACCTAATTTTCCCGTTGCACAACTTCGGCTCATTAGGAGCCAGATAGCTGCTCTTCGATTTCCATTCTTGAGTGCAATACCCTCACTATCAATACAAAATCTATTTCAATGGAATAGACCACAAGATGCTGCCCGGCACGTGCAATTCTGACTGGTGACACAAATTCTGTTCGTTCTCGATAAATATATGGTGATTCACTAATAGTCACCATTGCATCGGTGAGTTCAGCAAAATAGCTCTCAGCTTTCGCTTTCCCAAAAGTATCAAATGTATACTGGTAAATCTCAATCAAGTCATTGTCTGCAGCAACGCTTCTTTTTAGCTCCACGACTACTTCACTTTCGCAGTATTTGCTCTTGCTTCATTTAAAATATCTTCGACAGTCTTATCACTTATCCCGCTTTCAAAGCCTTCTACTATCGCCGCTTGCAGAGCTTCTAGTTTGCTCGCTTTATCTTGGTCTCGGCGAATAAGATCGCGAACATAATCACTTGAACTAGCGTAACGCCCACCACTAATTTGTTTTTGTACCCACTCGCGCATCGGCTCTGGAACTGAGATATTCATCGTAGCCATAATCTTCTCCAACAAAATATTGCCGTCACTTTTCACCTTTGCCATTATTTGACAATAGTTGCCAACAATCAAGTTACGGTACTATGAGAACATTCGAGACCATAGATTGCATTACGAGAGCTAAAACATGATTTCAGAACAAGAACTAGTGTTAATCGCAGGCGCTAGCACTTTCTTCAAAGGCAAAAATATCTATCAAAAAGGCAAGGTGCAGCTGCAAGCTCAATCAGCAAACGAAATCACAGGTCTTGTATCGGGCAGCTATGATTATCGAACGGCCATTTATCCAGATAGTGGCAGCTACGCCTTTAGTTGCACATGCCCGGCTTTTGAGTATCAAGAAGTGTGCAAACATTGCGTGGCACTGACGCTTACATATATTGATTCTTCGCAAAATGGTGAAGTTCACACAAATACAAATAAGCCTTCTTTCAGTCCGGAGAATACCTTAAAAAGCTACATTGAGAGTCTTCCAACGGAAAAATTGCACAGCGCGCTATACAAGCTTATTTGTGAGGACAAGTACCAATACAATCAATGGTTAAACAAAGCGCACCTTGCGTCAAATGAACAAGATTTAAAATCACTGAAAAAGTTGGTAACAAAAGCACTGCCGTTAAAAGATATTTGGGAATATCGCAAAGCTGCCGAGTATTTTACCAATGCCGAGCAGATCATCATAGATGTGCTTGAGTCAGCTAAGAAATTGAGTCCCTTAGACGAGTTAAAACTTATATTTCACATGTACGATCGCCTCGAGAAAATATTTGAACGAGTGGATGATTCTGGTGGTTACCGTTTCGGTGTACAATACCAAATTTCGTTGGCTTTATGCTCGACAATCTCCATACAAGAATGGAACACAAATCAAAAAGCAAAATGGCTAATTGACGCTCTTGAGTATGAATATGATAGTTTCCCGGATATTCCTTATGATTTTCAGCTTTCCGAAGCTGAAATGAGCGCATTCCTATCTATTTGCCAGACCCAGTTTGATCAATACGAAGTATGTTCGGACATTGCCAAGCGAGAGAGAAATTACGACCTTCAAACACGGGGCCAAATATTACTTAATCTGCTACCCCAAGCTAAAGAATATGAGGCTGCATTAAAGATCAAAGTAAAAATGGCGAGTGAGTTAAATGATGCGTTGAGTATTAGTCAGTTTTGTCTTGATAATGACGATGAGCTAACTGCAGAAGACTGGTTATTGAATGCTAAAAAGCTTATTTCTAAACCGCATCAGAAAAATAACTGGAATGAACAAGCGATTAATGTGTACACCGCTCTGGGCGAGACTGAGCGAGCGTGGCACATGGCCTGGCAAATGTTTACTGAACGCCCGAGCCAGCACGCGTGGCAAAAGTTACAAAAGCATACTGAAACTATTGGCTATAAGCCAGATAACCTAAAATTGGATGTTGAGGCGCAATTGCTTCAAGTGAGCAAAAAAGAAGAACCTAACTGGCTTCGGCCACCCAATACAGATATTGTTGACTTCTATCTATCTGACAATCAATTTGATAAGGCTGTTGATTGGCTAGACAAAAATAAAGCGGGAGAACATGTTTTAAAAGAGGCGGCTGTTTGTCTTGCCCCTCACTTTCCGGACAAAGCCATTAACTACTGCACAAGAGCACTATCAATTATTTTGCGGCACGCCGAAAGCAAGAATTACCAAGAAGCGGTAAGCGTACTCAAAAAAATTGATGACCGACTCCCCGACGAACAACAAGTGAACCAGTCTTTTGAGAAATTAGTTAGGGGTATCGCCAATGAAAACTGTAGGAGGCCGAATTTGATGAAGTTACTTCGTTCTCAGTTTACCCATTACTTGTAGCTTAACTTCATAGGACTTGCATGCAAAGAATTTGCAAAGTTACTTCTTGCAGCTTCATCTAGGGGCTGTTGATCTTTGCTGTACGATTTTTGGTCTATATGAAAGCATTTTAATCGCGGAGCAGTCCTGAAGGCATAGTTGTTCTACGTCAAAGGGCTGTGACAATGAGTAAAATGCTTTCATGACGACCCCTTCGGGCAGCGCCTGTGTATCATTTATACTGTGTTGACTGTTTTTGATTTAGCCCACTAGACCTGCAAACAGTCGCCTTGTCTAAATGATACACAGACTGCTGCAAAAGTGTACAGCAAAGATCAACAGCCCCTAGTTGATTTAAAATATTTATTCTAAGCACTAAGTTTTCAAAATCCGCCGCTGGTGACACTGTGCCGGTTCAAGTCCGGCCTCTGGTACCAAACACTTCTGGGTGTGCATCAAAAAACTGGTTATTTAAGTATGTCCTTCATGAATTTTTAGCTTATTGAAGCCAAACAGCGTATGAGCCGCATAGTTAAACACAACGGTACCATTTATTTATGTGGTCAAGTGTATGCCGATTCTACGCAGGATATTACTCATCAAACCCAAACCATGTTAGATAAGTTGACGCGCTGCTTGAACAAGCAGGAAGCGACCGCCAACATATTCTTTCGGCAACGACTTACCTTAAAACCATGGATGATTTCGCCAAGATGAACGATGTATGGGATAAGTGAATTCCCGAAGGTTTCGCCCCAGCCAGAGCTTGTGTATCATCCAACATGGCACGTGAAGCATCATTAGTTGAAATAACGGTTATTGCGGCAGAGATCAACTTTTAAAATTAACCACTTCCCAATTCACTATTAGTATTTGTTAACAGGCTTTATGCAGCGGGTTTATTCGGCTTTACCCGCTATAATTCGCTCGTAATATAATGTCGTGACTCAGTATCTAACCAGGCGCCACTTTAGCTATCTCTATTTTGCACAAAGCTCTCTCTTTTTTTAAAAAAAGAGAAACACGTCAAATACAACGCCGCTTTCGAGTAAATTCCGCTCCGGGGTTACAAATCACCTCAGTAACTGTTCCTAACCCAATAGGGCTTTGGAGCGTTTTTCATCTTCCAGTACATGTCGCGCAGATTGCGTTCAAACTGCTTAACTTCTTTACTGTTGCACCCATACTGCTGTAGCTCTTTTATTGCTGTTACATAAGGCATTTGTTTGTTAATAAGCTCGTAAAGAGGTCCATGGGCAGAAGCTTCGTTCTCTAGAATACGCTTAAACTCAGGGTTAATGCGGTACGTTGTTGATACCTCGTAGTCAGACGTTTCAAAAACAGTATCCCCCATCATATCGTCAACTTTTACACCTTCGATAACACCCGTTGCAGTCATCTGAACACTATTAGCAGAAAAGCACTGTGAAGGATATTCCTTGTAATAATACATATAATTTTTAGCCAGATTATAGAGAAACCGCATTTGTGTGGCTTTGTTCACGTTTTTAAATAATGCATTGAGGATATTCCCCCCTTCTTCCATTTTGGCTGCGCACCCATTACCACCAGCAAAGCTACAAGTGGAATCGCGAATATTGAGACCAATCTTCTGAAGCAAAAGATCTATAATTTGCGCATCGTAAAACTGCGTACTTAAAAGATCACCACGATAGATCGCATTGAAATATCCCCCGAAAGGTAATTCGCAAAATGGCGACGACTCGCAACTGTCGAACCGATCCGTCTCTGGCCGCTTTTCGATCATCGCTGCATTGGGTGATAACTGCTTAAACAACTCAATTGAGACATCTTTATTAAAAGTGACATAATGTGTGGGATTCGAATCTTCCTTGTCAGATACAAAATCCTTTCGACAATTCTTCGGTTTATGATCGTTATGCCAATACGTACAATATTCTGATTTATCAATAATTTGGCCCAGCTTCCATACATCTGTACCGTACTTCGTTGAAAGTGCCTCTTCATATTGTAAATTTCTCGACAAATAGGGGCCTAAAGTGTCTCTAATAATTTCGCCATCCCAAGAGTTTTTCACAGAGGCTGACAGGAATATTCGTTGGACTGGCTCTGAAAATTCAATATGCCATGTTTGGTCACCAGGTCTAAATATGGAGGTAGTACCAAATTCACGATAGGCCTTGCCCGAACTCGCTGTCACTTTGTCGACACCACTTTCATCAACCAAATAGATCTCGTTAAGAGTATTTAATATATGAAGATCCGTCGCTTCTGGCAGTTCGGTCAATGCCAATGCATTATTCGCTAAGTAATCCGTAAACGCCGTGACAATCTCTTTTCTAACACAGTGTCGTGTGGAAGAAACACCTATGCCAGGGCCGTATTGCAATCCATTCCAATCAACGCTACCGTCCCCAATTACGTTATGCCTTGTCCATTGAAGTCGAGTGAAGTCATTCTTGCTTTTGTCCTGCCAGCCTAACGCAATCCACGATCTATCATCATTTTTAACCCCCATGATGCCAAAGACACCTTGCTCAGCAAGGGTAATGGCAAATGGTCGCCAATCATTGGCACAATCCAACGAGACCTCCTGAATTTGTTCTTCCGTAGGGGAGGTTGCATTAATCAATGCTAATTGTTGTTTATTTGGTGAAGATTTTGGAGCCTCGGTGTATGTATTGCTAAAGTCCGAATTTAATCGAGCCAGTTGCGCATTTAATTCTGAAGAAGCCTTTGTACGATAAAATGTTGTAGTACGCGGCTTTATCCGCGCCAGCATGTCTGAGAAATGAAGTTCAATACTACTTCCAGAACTTAGCACCATAGAGTCAATGGCTACTCCTGAGGCATTACTGGAAGGCCAACAGTCATTAGCGGGCCATTTGCTGTTAAAATGCATACGCACATCAACCCAGCTACCCAGAAATAGTTTTGCGTTCTTTTGCCAAGTAGAGCTATTGCTATCTACGTCAGCCTTTCGCCCATATATGGGTATAAAATGGTCTGTTCGATTCGGGGAACTGTCTAGAATGAGGTAACAGTTTGTCTGTGGGATACGCAATAAACCGAGTAAGAAATTCTGTTGATGATCCAGTGAATACACATCGGGCTCTTTAGTGATCCATAACGCTAGCTCAGCATAAATGGGATCGCCATAGGGCCTATTCATATCCCCCACCCATGTACCAACGAAGTGCTTAAGACTTGGATTTTTTGGCATGGGTGTTTTTCGGGTATCAATCTCGAACGGAGGTGGATTGACAACTTTATTAACCGGTGTCGCTTTACTTTCATCGTGTTTTTTCACTACTGCCTGAGCTTTATCTTGATACCGCCCCTTATCTTGAGCTATAGGCTCTCTAGGTTTTGTTGTAGCCTTGGGAGCTTTCGGTTCTTTGTGTTTAGTAGCAGGTGTTTTAGCTGCTTGTTTCTCAATGTCTGGCTCTGTTGGGGGAGTAAATAGCTCGGTGTAGGCTTTGGTAAATGCAATATTTGATATATCGAGTTGATTTCCTCTAAGGTGCTCAAATGATTCTCGAAACCATGTCTTATCCTTGAACCTTACCTCAATGCCAAGTTGATTGTTGCTAATAGCAAAAACCTGAATTGCAGATATCTGAGCCATCAGTTCTTCACAATTTGGTTCAGGCCCCTTCACAAAGCCAGTAAAGTTGGCAGAATGCCCTTCATCCTCAAACTCTGGTGACGATAGATTCACACTGCAACTATGTCGAGCTTGCCCTAAAATTAACTCACCGGTGTATTTACCGTCGATGGCGGTAACCGCTCCAGTTACTTTAGGAGTAATCGACTCAATTGGCGCCGGCTCAGCACTACTAAAACGGTGCTTCGAATACCAAATAGCAACGCGGCTTGATCGTTGCCGACTAAACGCTGACGCTTGCAGAATTTTCACACCAAAGTAGTCAGCCACAGACGCGTAAGCCGCGTTTGAAAAAATATGCTGCGGTACATTGCTGCCGTACTGTAAAACAGCTTTGTATGTGGCATCACTATCAAGCCCTAACTCAGCGCCCATTATTTTTTTATGAAATGGGTGTAAATGAACCCTGCTGAGTTTGAGATTGGCTTCACAAAACTTTGCAGCTTTAGGTTTTTTATACGCCCCTTTCTTATCTTTTTGCATGGATAGCTTAGGTTTAAAAACGAATTGATAAGCCTCTTTATTATTCGATTCCATTTCTAGATGAAATCGACAACTCCGTTGTCTAGCGTTTTCCTTTACGGTTACCACCATAAATAGAGAGGCTGGCTGGTTACCAGTCCAGTGAACATCCCCAAATCGGATATTTTCGACTGGAAAACGCTCTATTTGTTGAACAGCATTGATATGAAAATCACGTTCGAAGTAGTGATTGAGGTCATAAGTGTTAATTTCGGAGGCAGGTGCTCGAAGAGTAAAGATCGTCAGCAGTAGCAACAAAACCGTCTTGTTAAACATTCGTGATTTCCATATCTAATTAAACAAAGCGAAGAACAGGAACTCAATATAACCTTAACAATAAGCCATATCTCTGAACTACCAGAACCTAGAACAACTAGCCCCAAAAATATCGTTATTCTTCATAACACCGCTTGGATTGAGTATAAGAAACTTTAACGCTATCTACTACCCACTGATACATCTTAAAAAATGAGAAGAATTTGCAAAGTGCAAACAATAAAACGTAACCCACTGAATTAAAATAATTTTTATAGGCACCAATTTTTCAAAACCCGCCGAATGGGAGGTTACTCAGTGTTGTCCGGTGACCGGCGCATCGCGTGGCGACCAATCAAGCCCGGCCTCTGGCGCCACTTTTAGATGTGAACATAAACCGACGCGAGTCGGTTTTTCTGTGTGTGAGAATTGGTTCTTTATCCGCGCTGAAGCCTATTTCGAACTTAACTGCAGATCATATGTTTCAGACCACACTCTGAGCTCATCCAGAATGTGCAAAGCTGTTCGCCCAAACTCGGTCAGTTCATAAGTAACAGCAACTGGCCTGTCGCTTATGACCTTCCGTAACACCATGCCTTCATCTTCGAGCTCTTTGAGGCGCTGATCAACCATCTTTTTACTTGCACCACCTAGCATTCGTGCAAGATCGTTAAATCTGACAGGCTCATCTTTTAGGTGATAAATAATTGATCCCTTCCATTTTCCGCCAATTAATCGCATTCCCTTTTCAATAGCACAGGGCTCCATGCAAGCATTGTAAACTTTTTTCCGTCCTTTACTGTCTGTTTTTATTGAACTTTCCAAGCGAAACTCTCTCATCTTCAGCAGGTTACTAAAAGTAAACTAATTGATTATAGACTTTAGGTTACTAAAATATACCACAAAGCATTAAGTGAGAAAACACACTTGCTTTCATCAACCTGTATATAAGCAACATGAGGAGTTTTTCAATGAGCACCACAAGTTCTGGTAATGTACTGATTATTAATGCCCATCAATATTACCCATTCTCAGAAGGTAAGCTGAATGCTGCCTTTGTTGATAAAGCCATCACTCTGCTTGAAGGCAAAGGCTATCACACACGCGTAGTGACGATGGCAGAAGAATACGATGTGGATGAGCAACTTGCACATCACCAGTGGGCTGACTTTGTCATTCTTCAGTCACCTATTAATTGGATGGGCGTGCCATGGTCATTTAAAAAATACATGGACGAAGTTTATACCGCAGGCATGGGCGGCGCTTTGTGTGCAGGCGACGGACGTGTAGCAGAAGAGCCTAAGAAAAACTACGGTACTGGCGGCACGCTTGCTGATGTGAAGTACATGATGTCTTTGACCTTCAATGCACCAGCAGAGTCCTTCGATAATAATGAAGAGTTTTTCGACGGCAAGTCTGTCGACGATTTAATGTTCCCAATGCATATGAACTTTAAGTTTTTTGGTATGACACCAATGGCAACCTTTGCCAGCTTTGACGTGATGAAAAACGCAGATATTGAGAACGACTTTAAACGCTTTGAAGCTCACATCAATAACCACTTTTAACCATTTTAAAGCGGTGTCTTTGAAAAGCGCCTGAGGAGTTTTTATGTCTTTTTTACGTCCCGTATGGAAGTCCGGACTTTGCTTATTATTGGCAACGTCTGCCAACACTCATGCTCACGAGCAGCATGAACCAGGGCATATTGCTTCACCCCAAATGTATGAATTGTTGCTCGAAAACGAGCGTGCCCTGGTTTTGAAAATTATGTTAAAGCCGGGCGAAAGCGATGCGTTTCATCGTCACAACAACGAAACGGTTTATTTTGAAAAAGGCAGCAAGTTAAAAATTGAAACGCTCGGCGGCGAGCCGGTTGTTGCTGACGTTCCTGACGGCCATGTTATGTGGCATGAGGCCTGGACCCACAGAGTAACAAACCTCGGTGAGCAGACGGCTATCGCGATTATCATAGAAGAAAAATAGGAGAGGTATGCAATGGTATTTACTGATCTTACTGAAGCACTGCTTTGGCTCGTTATTGCTTACTGAACTGCGAAGGAGAATACGACGATGAGTTCACAAAAAGATATACATCTATACACAGCACCTACCATGAATGGCTGGAAACCTGTTGTTTTTCTTGAAGAAGCGGGTATCGAATACGATTTAACACATATCGATTTTTCAAAGAACGAGCAAAAAGCGCCCGACTACGTGAAGCTCAATCCCAATGGCCGCATTCCCACCATAGTCGATCGCTCCAACAACGACTTTGTTGTTTTCGAATCAGGAGCCATTCTTTGGTACCTGGCTGAGAAGTACGGGAAATTTCTTCCATCTAACTCTGATGAGAAATCAAGAACACTACAGTGGCTAATGTTCCAAATGGGCGGTGTCGGTCCAATGATGGGCCAGGCAATGTATTTCCAACGTATTGCGGCTAAAAACGGCAATGAAGATCCGTTTGCGATTAAACGTTACGTGGACGAAAGTCGCCGACTGATGGAAGTCCTGAATACACATTTGGAAGGGAAAGACTTTCTGGTAAACAACGAGTACACCATCGCAGATATGGCTACTTACACGTGGGCAAGAGCTTATTATTGGGCGAATGTCAGCGTGGATGGTCTGCCTCACCTGCAAGCCTGGTTCGATAGAATTGACGAGAGACCCGCCACACAACGCGCGCTTGAAATTCCCCAGCCGTTCTGGGCTTTCTTTGGTAAAGGCGATGTTGAAGCGCAAGAACGTGAAAACGCTGAACGGTTCAAGCATGATGTGAAGAAGTAGCGATGAAAGTAAGCTGCTTCGCACTCACCAGAGTCATCACCGTCTGAACTCATTAAAAGACAGCGTTCTGTTCGACATAATTATCTGGCTCGCCATGTGTCCGGATGACTTATCGCCGAGGACTTTGCAATCCTGGCCCGGCAAAACTCGCTGGGCTGACGTCTTGTTTGCATCGGCTGACACCTCACAAAATCAGCCTGGGCTGAATAAAGTCTAAAAAGGCTGAAATACGTGACGAAACAGCGCTGTTTTTATAGTACACAGCATTTACCGACTCCCGGCGGTTGGGACTAACAATGTCATCCGCGAACACCGGAATTAACCTGCCTTCCTTGATGTCTTTATGCACCATAAAGTTTGAAAGTAATGCTAACCCCTGCCCTGCGATGCAGAACTGTCTGATTGTTTCACCGCTTGATGCACGAAGGCTGTAACGTAAATCTATCTCTTGCCCGAGCGGCCACTTATTTAGACCAGGTGAGTCACTAAAGCCAATCAGTTTATGGTTGTTCAATGTATCGGCTTCACCTGAAACCGGGTACTTTTTGAGGTACTGCGGGCTCGCTACAATGTGTAGCTTACTTTTACCCAAATATCGTGCGTGTAAATTTGAGTCGCTTAAATCACCAATCCGAATAGCAATATCGGTTTTATGCTCAAGTAAATCGATAATGCTGTCATGGCTCGTGATGTCGAGGGTGATGTCAGGAAATGCCTCGCTAAACTCTGCAACTAAGGGCGCAAGCTGGTGGAAAACAAACGGACTGGCCGCATCAACCCGCAGCCTCCCCGCAGGTGCATGTTTTAACAAGCGTAGGGCTTCCTCTCCTTTTTCCAGAACGTTTAATCCGTCCCTGGCATATTGCAGAAACAGCTCCCCTTCTTCAGTAAGCTCGAGCCTGCGGGTAGTACGATTTAACAACGTCACATCAAGCGAAGCTTCCAGGCGCGTAACCGCTCGGCTTACCTTTGCCACCTGTTGATTCAAAAGATTGGCCGCATTCGAAAAACTCCCCGTGTCGACAACGGTAAGAAACGCCTCCAAATCTTCTGTTTTAGATGAAACTGGCATCACACACCTTGTTTTTGCATTTTACACAAAAGCATTTTGACATTAATGCTATTTTTCGCAAACAAAAATATCGTCACACTGTGCGCACTTTATTAACGGCGCTTACGAGCAAGGTTTTTGTTCTTTGGGCCAGGAGTGAGGCGTCGCTATCGACGTCCACAACGTTATTTATTTTTGCGAGGATAAACGATATGCCTATTGCGTTATTTGCTTTAACGTTAAGTGCGTTTGCTATTGGCACGACTGAGTTCGTTATTGTTGGCTTGGTCCCCACCATTGCAACCGATCTTAGTGTTACTTTACCCAGTTCAGGTTTATTAGTAAGCCTGTATGCCGTTGGTGTGGCAGTGGGAGCGCCAGCTTTAACTGCCTTAACGGGAAAGTGGAACAGGAAGCACGTTCTGCTTAGTCTTATGGCGTTGTTTGTTGCTGGCAACCTGCTGGCATGGCAAGCTCCAAGCTATGAGAGTTTAATACTGGCACGCATTCTTACCGGTCTGGCACACGGCGTATTTTTTTCTATTGGTTCTACGATTGCCACAGGTTTAGTAGCGAAGGAAAAAGAAGCCAGCGCTATTGCCATCATGTTTACCGGTCTCACTGTTGCGCTGGTAACAGGTGTCCCTCTGGGGACCTGGATTGGGCAGAGCTTCGGCTGGCGTACTACTTTCCTGGTGGTATCGGCACTGGGCACGATTGCACTTATCGGCAGCGCGCTGCTAGTTCCTGGCAACCTGAAGCAAAGTAAGCCAGCAACCCTAAGTGAGCAACTGAAGGTATTGGTTCAGCCGCGTTTGGTGTTGGTGTACCTCATGACTATCCTTGGCTATGGCGGTACGTTTACTGCGTTTACCTATCTTGCCCCCATCTTACAGCAGGAAGCCGGGTTCGCTCCCTCTGCTATCAGTTTGATCATGTTGGTTTATGGCGCTTCGGTTGCCGTGGGAAATATTTATGGTGGCAAACTGGCTGATAAGAAAGGCCCTATTCGAGCACTCAGTATTATCTTTTCAGCGCTGTCACTCATTTTATTTGCACTGACATTTACAATGGGAAATAAAGTCGCAGCAGTTTTCACCGTGCTGGTTTGGGGTGCATTCGCATTTGGTAACGTGCCGGGGCTGCAAGTTTATGTGGTGCAGCTTGCCGAAAAGTTTACGCCGAATGCGGTGGACGTAGCTTCCGGTCTGAATATCGCAGCATTTAACATTGGAATTGCTCTGGGCTCTGTTGTGGGCGGCGCCATTGTTGAAGACATGCAGTTGCCTGATACCGCCTGGATAGGCGCACTGATTTCTGTTGCTGCATTATTGGTGACACGCTACAGCGGGCACCTTGATAACCGCGCAATGAATAATGCAGGGAAACCCGCAAGCGCGTGAAGAGAGACCGACTCGGGGTTGAAACAGGCGTTAATGGCCTTATCGATACATCGCAGCAATGGAAAAAGCCGGTAGCAGCCATAACGGGTTTCACTTCAAACGGAATACACAGTAGGTAGAACAAGCAATGCTTAGTAGAGTTTGTTCTACCAAAATTTTACAAGTAAACAAAGTCAATCTGGAGACACCATGACGAATGCAAATCAGTCCGGCTCAAACATTCCCGCGCTGGGTGTAGGGACCTTTCGCTTAAAAGACGATGAGGCGTATAATAGCGTAAGCATGGCGCTGGAAGTCGGTTTCAGGCATATCGATACGGCGCAAATTTATGGCAACGAAGAAGCCGTAGGCCGTGCGATTAAAGACAGCGCGGTAGCGCGCGAAGATGTATACGTTACCACAAAAGTGTGGAACGATAAGCTGAACAAAGCGAATTTTGTTGATAGCGTTAAAGAAAGTCTGGCTAAGCTTCAACTGTCGTATGTTGACCTTTTGCTTATTCACTGGCCGTCACCAGAAAACGGTGAAAGCATGGAAGAGTACTTAGGCGAGTTGCTACGCGTAAAAAAATTGGGACTGACTAAAGAGATCGGCATTTCTAACTTTACGATCGCTCAGATTGAACAAGCAGTCAGCATTTTGGGTAAAGGCGTTATTGCCACCAACCAGATAGAAGTCCATCCTTATCTGACCAATGAAAAAGTTCGCGCAGTGTGTAACACGCACGGCATTAAGGTAACGGGCTATATGCCATTTGCCGTCGGCAAGGTCTTAAAGGATGACACCATTCTCAACATCGCAGACAAGCACGGTGTCAGTGCAGCCGAAGTGGTGGTGGCATGGGAACTCGCACACGATCTGGTGACGATTCCATCATCAACCAAACGCAAAAATCTTGAAACCAATTTCAAAGCACTGGAGCTAAGGCTCGATGCAGACGACATCACTAAAATTGACGCATTAGAGCGTGGCGATCGTCAGGCGAACCCGGATTTTTCACCCACATGGGACTAACTTACAAAAAGCCATCGCTATGCGCTGGCTTCCCTTGTCCCTGCAAGATAAATGTGGACTTACATGAAAATCATAGGCGGCCTTAATATGGCGATGTGAACGTTGACTGCGCCTGGCATCTGGCCGCATGATCGTTCTCACTTTTACAATGGGTATTCATCCTAGCGCTATTACCGACCTACTTCTGACCTAAGAATGAATTGAGCGTGCTAATCAGCTTCGCACTGTCGATGGGCTTGGTGAGTACCGCATCCAGCCCTTTTTCTTGCAAGGATTCCGCTTCGGTGATCACGTCTGCGGTAAGAGCAACAACGGGCAAAGAGGGCTGTAATGCTTTAATTTGCGCAGTCGCTTCGTCACCCTGAATACCGGGTAAGTTTAAGTCCATCAAAACTAAATCCACGGGATTCGATTTAACGTACTCAACCCCTTCTTCACCGGTACTGACCAAGGCCACAGGAACACCTAACTTTTCAAATAAGGTTTCAACCACTATTTGGTTTATTTCGTGGTCTTCCACCACCAGTACATTTACGGTTTTATGCAACACAACCTGAGCAGCAAAGCTTTGCGGCTTATCTTCAACGAACTGATTTGCACTTATCTCATCGGCAGGCATCGATACACTTACTCTGGTTCCTTCACTGAGTTTACTGCTGATTTTAATACTGCCGTCCATCAACTCAATCAAACGCCTTGAAATATTCAGACCCAGCCCCGTGCCTTTAATTTGCTGTGCGTTGTTCATCCGTTCAAATGGCATAAAGAGCCTTTGTTGATCTTCTTCACTTATACCAATGCCCTCATCAACCACATTAAAGATTATCTTGTTATTTTTGTATTTAACCTGCGCCTTCACACTTTTATTTTTTGGCGTAAATTTAATCGCATTGGATAACAGATTAAGGGCCACCTGACCATACTTTGTATCATCGAAGAAAAGATAGTCCGGAACGGTTTCATCAATGGTTGTTGAAAATGCAATATTACTGTCTTCCGCGCGAACTTTAGTCAGTGAAAACAAGTGAATAAAGAAGTCTCTTGTATTCACCGAACGCGGCATTATATGCATTTTGCCAGCTTCAATTTGCTTGATGTCCAGTACTGAATTAACGATTTCAAGTAAACGCTCTCCGCTTTTACTGACATGAGACAAAGGGGAAGTAAAGCTTGTGGGTAGCCTGAGTTTGGTCGCCTCGGCTTCAAGCAAATGGCTAAATGTATTAATGGCATTAAGAGGCGTGCGTATTTCGTGGCTCACGTACGACAAAAAATCTGATTTAAACTGGTTCGTTCGCACCAGTTCCCGATTTTTCCGTTTAAGCTCCAGATGCGCAATAACCGATTTACTAAGGGTTTGTAATGCTGTTCGCTGTTCCTCCGTTAGCGCTTTTGGCCTTCTGTCAATCGCACACAAAGTACCAATCGCATGACCAGAGGGAGTAATGAGCGGCGCTCCGGCGTAAAAGCGAATATTGGGCGCTCCTGTTACCAAAGGATTGTCGTGAAAACGTGGATCTTCCTGTGCATTGGATACTTCAAATACTTGTTTTTGCAAAATAGCATGAGAGCAGAATGCTATTTCCCTTGAGGTTTCAGTTGCGTCGATTCCCACCCGTGATTTAAACCACTGTCTGTCCGGGTCGACCAAACTTATTAACGCAATGGGGGTCTGGCAAATTTGTGAAGCCAGTACCGTGAGATCATCAAACAGTTCTTCAGCTTCAGTATCGAGCACATCATAACTCAATAGTTCAGCCAAACGTTCGTTTTCATCTTCGGGAATCGGCGCAGCTTTCATGACATTCCTGTTTCAACCTTGAAGGCAATAAAAAGGCGATTGTTCCAACAATATTCTTAAATTCACTTACACAACGAGTAACATGTGTAAGTATCTGCAATTCATTGGTCAAGTATAGCCTAGTCCACTCTTGTCGCTATTTTAGTGGCGAATGCCATTTACCACGGTGAAAATTAAGAGTGTCGGGCTCTTGTTGGTAGAGACGAATCAGTCGGTGCAGAATTTCGCACTGGGCGCCAGGTTTAATTCTGGCCCCTCTTTTATCAAAGCGTTTATAAATTTTTTTGCGCCAAACGCCAGTCAGTATTGAAATGCGCAGCAATGATGAATGGTTAGCATTCAACCAGCGATGCCACGCTAATAACGGAAAGAAACGATCTGCGCCAGTCTGAATACTGGCCAAAACATGAATACAAAGAAAGTAAGCTTTCGAGCAAATCAAGAATTTGCCAATTACCTCAGCCAAAGGTCAGCACTTTGAATTTTGTTATAAAGAAGCTCAGGCACTGAGTTTTTCGCGGAGGTACTCTATAACTTGCAAGGCTTTTCCCATAAGTGGCCACTCACTTCGGTAAACCAGCCAAAGGGTGTCGGTATAAGCTTCATCAAGATTTATAATGTGTAGTGCTGCCGCATTCGCATAGGCTTGACGAGCATAGCTAGGTAAAACCGTAAAGCCAAGACCGCGAGCGACCGGATCTAAAATAAGGCCAATTTGATTGCTATAACCACTAATGGTTAAAGAGGATAAAGAAAATTGATTAGGGTATAGCCGGCTCAGTACGCGGGAGACCATTGCCTTGCCATCCGGGTGGTCGATAAAGCCTAATTCTACCAACTCCTGAAAATTGTTTATCTGTCGTCCTGCCGGCACAATTAGTTCCAGGGCTTCCTGGCAAAATGGGGTAGCTGTTAATCGGGGATCGTCCGGACGGCTGCTGGTAAAGCCTATTTCATATTTATTGTTTACTACCGCGTCTATCACCTCGCTGTCTGGCGCAAATCGATTACAAACTTTTAATTCAGGCTGCTCTGTTTGCAGGTCGAGCAACAATGGATAAATACGCAGCCCTAGGCTGCCAGGACAAATAACCCCCACTTTGCCAGTAGATCCCTCGTGTTCTGAAAGCCGCCCTTTAAGTCTTATTTCGGCATTTTCAACTTCCACACAATAATCGAGTAAGGCGAATCCTTTGGGCGTTAGCTCTAATTGTCGTGAGCTGCGAATAATGAGCCGGCCAAATTTTGCTTCGAGCCTTTGGATATGCTGGCTCACTGCCGCCTGCGTAAGATCGAGAGATTCTGCTGCACGAGTGAAATTCTTTACTTCTGCAAGAGTCTTGAAAGACTTTATCCAACTGGGCTTTAACATCATAGTTTTAAGGGTGTGCCATGTTCAGGAATAAGTATCGCTGTATCTTTGGCTATTCTATATAAAACCGCACCCAAATGATAATGATTTATATTAACATTTATATTTATAGGTATTATGTGCAGGATTGCAAACCTAATAGAGAGCTAAGATCCTGCACATAACAACGTCCATTTTTATTGCTCAGCCTTAGTCTGGCTGAACAGCCAGCTTCTTGCCGCACTCAACTGGTAAGCATAGTCAAAAGAGTACATATGTTCTCCACCACGTCCTCCGCTGCTCCCCTCAGGTATTACAGTACCAGGGGTAAACCGAATAAAATTAGCCGAATGTCCTGCTGCCAGTAACGAATCCACCGCAGCGTTTTGTTCCGCAACAGGCAATCTGGCCGAAAAGATCGTTTCACCAAAGTCCGTATTATTGGCCTGAAACAGTTCGGCCAGTTCGTCCATCCCTTTAGAGGCTTTAGGATCAGCCGCCGACACGATGTACATAAAAGACTGCCCTAATAAAGGGTCAAGCACACTAACGTCCCACTGACTGCCAACATACAAAGACGCCGCGAACAAATCCGGATAGGTGGCATTAAAATAAAAAGAAATCATGCCCCCCATGGACTGCCCGGTAGTGTATAAACGCTGAGTATCGATGGCGTATTGTGAAATAACCGACAGTAGTAAGCGGCGCGCCACACCCACTTCATCACTCACTTCCCCGTTATCGTTGGTCGCTCTGTCAGGCCCGTCAAAGGCAGGGACCAACACAAAGCTTGGGTGGTCACGCTGGAAGGCTTGTGTTGCCCAGATAATGCCGCCATAGCCCTGCATCAATGGCGATTTTACCCCTTTGCCGGTGGTAGAGGCATCGGCCATAAACAGCACTAACGGGTATGATTTTTGAGGGTCATAATTGGCAGGTTTATACAAATTGTACTGCATCACCCTGCCCATTTCGGCATCGTGAAATTGCAGTGTTTCAAACGAAGGTATTACCGCTTCACGCATCGTATATAACTGTTCATCATAGCTTTTATCCACGCCGCCCCAGGAATCATCCCATTGCCGCGCTCCCGCATCAGGAGCGTTATCAGAGCAAGCGGTTAGAAGCATGCTTAGTAACGCCCCACAAACCAACCAAAATTTTACGTTCTCAGATTTCATCACTGATCCTCTCCGGTGTCACTCTGCCTTTTCATTTACCACTCCCACCAGGATTTATTCTTATCCCGGCCTTTGCCTTTACCTCTTCCACCACGTCCGCGTTCACCAATAACAGTGATCATTTCCGTTAAGGCAACCTCGCCTAACATGACATCTCCCGCCATAATCTGATAGGTATTGCCAAGAGTTAGTGCCGGGGCCGAAAACGTCAATGACGTTATCGCTTTTGGTAGCGTTAGCGCTAGTACTGATTTTCCGTTTGCCTCGACAATGGTCAATACCGTGCCCGCAGCTACCGTTTCTTCAGTATTCACCTGAAGAATAGGCTGAGTCGTATCAGATGGGGTTTGCGCCATACTACTGTTACCTATAGCCAGCAATTCACCGCCGGTTAAGGTAAATCCTTCATCAACATCAATGTAGCCGTCGCCGCGTGAATTTGGCCCCTCGATAAATAACCGGCCGCCCGACATGCGCGCCGCACCGTTTGAGTCAAAACCATCGCCGCCGGAACGAATGTGGATATTGCCTCCCAGCACAGTCAGTGTGCCTGGCGTTCTTTTTCGTGAGGTTTCATTTTCGCTGCTAAGGGCTTCAGACAGACCGTCTAGCAAGCGGGCAGAACTAAAATCACCTTTAACGATATTCAGGGCGTCATCAAGGGAAACCACCGACACATCACCGCTATAAATTGTGATGCTGTTACTTTCTATGCCTTCTTTGGAATGCTCAATATTGATGTTGCTGGTTAGCAAATCCACTGCTAGCGCACCTTTTATAGCGTCATCCTGAACATGCAGTGTTACCTGACTGTTTTCAATATACACAAAGCCCTTATCGGTTCGTTTGACATTGTCAGCTTTAATACCATCATCACCCGCCACAATATTCACTGCGGCGTTACGAATATCCACGCTGTCTTTGCCGTAAAGCGCATCATCAACGGCTTCAACAATAATAGTACCGCCTCGAATATCCAGATCATCTTTACTGACAATACCGTCTTTATAACGCCCGTTTACGGTAAGTGTTGCATTCGCCTGGCCTTCAATTTTTAGATCTGATTTTGCATAGAGCGGCGCATTTTGTTCGCCACCGATACTGCCGGACTGGCGCGGATGATCCGCTAAAAAGTTCTGGCTGCCGTTGGCCAGGATCACATTAGCATCACCGGATGATGCAATAAAAATGGCTGATCCCATGGTGTTAGACAGTGTCAGATTATCCAGAATCAGGGTAATCTTTTCTTCCCCGGCCTCTATCCACAACTGACCTTGTGTACTCTCGCCAGTCAGGCGATAGGTACCGCCCTGCTTGAGCGTTATCTTTTGCTGATTATCTGGCTTACTAAAATCAATGATTTGTACGGACTGAGCTGCCAAAGCTGACGCAGCAAAACATGCTACGCCTCCTAACAAACTCACCAACAAGGGTTTCTTTAATTGCTGTCTCATTCTGAAAACTCTCCGTTGCTCGACAGTAAAATGCTGCTTTGAATACCTTCGCAGGTGCGGATCCTGGCCAGCAATTCATCCTGTTTGCCTGGCTTGATCTTTACTTCGGTCACTTTTTCAATCGTGTCGGATTTATAGGTATCCGAGCGCACGATGTGACTACTCACCCATTGCTTGTCCTGCAATAGGGTCTTTACCGATTGCCACGCATCGCCATCCTGGTACTTAATAATAAGCATGTAGGCAGGCTCAAAGCTCACCTTTCTGGATAGCCCCCACAACACTACGGCAATAAAAACACTGGCAATTAACGATAGTTGGTAAAACGCCACGCCATTGGCAATACCCACCATAATCGACCAGAAAATAAAGGCCGTATCACGGGGGTCCTTAATGGCGGTACGAAAACGGATGATCGATAGCGCACCAACCATACCGAGTGACAGCATGAGGTTGCCACTGATGCCAATAACAATGGAATTGATCGCAATCGCTGTCATTACCAGGGTGATATTAAAGTTTTGCGAATAAAGCACGCCGTTATAGGTGCGCTTGTAAACAAAGTAGATAAACATCGCCATCAAAAATGTCACGCTCAACGACAGTAAAATTTGTAGTGAGCTCATTGCGGTAGATGAAAAAGCGGCAGTAGATTCAATAATTTGTGGTAAATCGTTCATGGTTAATCTAAATAAAACTCTCTAAGGTGCATGCGGCCCTGACAGTACTTGCTGATCGCTTGTGCCGTGGTTCCGTTTAGGTTTAACAGGGTGGCAAACCAGGGTGGTAAACACACATTAAATTTCACTTCCATAATGATGGTGTCAGCACGTTGTAAGGGTTGGGTTACCAGGTTTGGGGAAAATAAATCAAAATCGGAGGTAGATACCCGTAATTGTTTATCAAAGGTCACGCGGATCTCGTTGTAGTCGAGAATAAATACCTCGCGGTCATAATCCACTACCACCGTTGGCCTGAAGTATTTACGGGCAAAATCAAAATAAATCGAGCGGGCAGCGGCATTGTTTTTGGTTAATAAAAAATCAGCGTTTCCGTTTATCAGGCACTCTGCTTCCGACCGGGAAATAGTGACCGACGATTTGTCTACATACTGATTATGCTTGCGTTTGCGCTCCAGCTTTGCCCATTGTTGCGCCGTATCGTAAATGCGAATACGGTATTTATCGCGCTTTTCAATGCCGTCGAGCTTTTCCTCAACACTGGAGTCATACACATCATCAAAGTATAGGCTGCGTATAAAATACCCCCGCGGGTCAGCCTGATGAGGATCGGTCTCCATCATATGGCTGAGTACATGGCGGGTATGTTCATAGTCAGCGTAGCTGATGTAAAACTTTATTTCGTGGCGCTTTACATTTAACGGTGTTGTCACATTAGTACCCGCCATACAGTGCCACAGGCGATGACGAATAGACTATCTCAACCTTCGACATATCCTCAGGATCACGCACCAGCGTGAAAGCACCTTTATAGTCTGCCGGCGACATCAGCGTCATTTCACTAAGTTGCTCCCCCTTGGGAGCAGACAACACCACAGTTTCACCATTCCCCAGATTAAAGCTCAAACGGGCACTGCCCGGCGGTACCTGCCTGGCCGATTTGCCCCACAACACGGCAGATCCATGGGCTGGCACAATCAACTCAAAAGGTACCTGATAGCGAGTAGGATCCTCTGCATCATCAGACAGGTAATAATGTTTGAGCGACACATTAGCCAGCGATGGGTTATACACTTCTACCCAGTCCTGCTTATTGTTATTGCTGAACGACACTTGGCTTATATACAGCCGATTCGCATTATTCAGTTGCAACACCCAGAACAGCCACGTTACCAGTAACGTGATGGCAACCACAAAGACACCAAACGCATTCTTTTTGTTAAACATAGGCATAGCGTACCGCTAGAAAATCCAGGGTCTGGCTTGCTTGATAACCAGCTTGTTTTGGGCCGTGACCTTAAACTCGATTTCCATGGCAAACTGGCTATCGTCAGCAGGCTGATACAAGCGGCTGAATTCGCGCTCAATCAGGCCCAGATACTCACGTAACTGATCCAGTTCTTTATTGACCAGCACAACGCGCTTGTCTGCCGCCGGGGTTAACAGACGAAAACCGGCGCCTTTGTTGTCTGCAATCAGTAGCTCTTCGGGGGTGGATAAGGCATCCGGGTTGGTAACCAGATCCTCACCGTGCTGGGCGTTAACATAATAGTTATGCGCAGAGCCATACCGCACGTCCTGGGTAACCGCCACGCCATTGGCCAACTCGTCTTTAAAGTTTGGATGGATCAGCACGCCCATGGCGACCTGTTGATGGTCTACGCCATAACGTTCACGCGCCTCAAAAGCTCTGAAATTCCATAAGCTGGCGTAAACCTGCTTGATTGATTTAGCCAGGTGTCCCTCATGCGGATGATGGGTATAAGAATCATATAACCCTGCACCACTAAAATGGGCTAAGTCTTCATTATTGGTACTGGAACGGCAACGCAGACTACTACCTTCAGGAAAGCTCTGATGCGTTTTCTCCAATGCCGCCATCAAGGAGGCAGGCATGTCACCCTGCTTGATCTCTTTACGTAAGGCTTTTAACGCCTTTTCCAACCGGCTTTTGTCAGCAATAAGCGCTTTATCAGCCAGCAGAGCGTCAACCTTGGCATAAAAGCCATTGTGCTGCATGAAGGTATCGTAAAAATAAAATGGCACCGCAAACCCATCGGGCACGGTTTCAGCAGGCAAACCTATATGTTTTAGCGCTGCGACATTCGCCGCTTTGGCCCCCACACTCACAGAGTCGGCAAAGGTTAAATCACTTAGTGGTTTTATTTGCCGGGCGCTGAGGTCACGTTTCAGCGCGGGCGATTTGGCTGGACGCTGAGCACGTAAATACTGTTCTATCTCCTGGGACGATACACCTTCCAGCTCGTAGCCGTCTGCATTAACGCTATATCGCACATACTGACCAATTAAACTG
Organism: uncultured Alteromonadaceae bacterium; assembly: GCA_950073835.1. GTDB lineage: Bacteria > Pseudomonadota > Gammaproteobacteria > Enterobacterales > Alteromonadaceae > Alteromonas. The sequence continues at coordinate 44,143 of CATMRP010000005.1, read as the reverse complement.
GTGATTCTGCTGTTTTCCAGCACGCCCGCAATATACGCATTGGGGATTTTATCCTGCACCGCGCGCAGGTTTACGTGAGACAAAGGCGTTTGTCTTACCGCGGTGATCACCCCGGCGACTCTGGGTAATTCATTCGGCAAGGTTTTAGCGATCACAATGTCATTGGCAGAAGGCAGTTTATCATCGTTGAGATAACGCAATTGACCCATCGACACTCCAGTATTCAGTGCAATAAAGCGTTCTGTATCGCTGTGCACTGCCACCCCGGCCCGGGCAAACTGCTGGTATGTCTCTTCATCGTCACTTGCTGGGAGTCGGTAGGCAAGCTTCCCCTGAGCAATAGGCAGTGTGGCCAGCAGAGCTTGTTGAACCACTGCAACCAATGGTGCATCAGCGCGCGGATCTAAGTTGTAGGTATACAGGCCCTTAGTACCATTTGGCGCTGTTTCATCTGCCAGATAAGACATGTCTCCGCGAAAGATCACCGAGGTGGTTTCGGGCGAGTAACCAGACACCGTTTTCATCTCTTTGCCACGGCCCTGCACAATAAGACTACCGCGCTCGCCCCGGCTCTGGTTGCTGCCGTCACGACCGCCTCTCCCCCTGCGATCATCTGGTCCAGGGCGTTCAGCATCAGCCCCCCGCTCACCGCGACGACCACCATCGCGTTTGCCCATCCCAGGGCCAAAACCGCCATCAATACCCACTTCCTGCATAAATACAGGATGCATATTAATGTTATTGGTATTTATCCAATACACCAGCGGAGCCTGATTGGGCTGAATGTTTACAATAAACTTAATCAGCTCCACATCTTTGGATGTGCTACTGCCGCGCTCCTGGCCGATATGAGCGAGGGTTAAAAAAGTTTCACGGTCGGGGATCGCCGCAGCCCCCAGTTCAATAAGCAAATCCTGCGGCAGCATAGGCTTGTCGTTCTTTGCGGCCTGAAGCTGGCCGTTAACGCACAGTGATAAACACACCAACGAAAAAAAATGGCGTAGGAGTTTCATAGTGATAAAGTCCTGAATCAAAAATAGGGATAGCGGAGGCAGGGTTATCGCCTGCTCCAAAACTGACCAAGCAGTCCATAGCGACAAAGGTTAAGGTAAACAGAGGGAAGATAAGTCAGACAGGCTGACACCAGCAGGCTTGCCAGCTGCAACATCCCCACCCACACAGTGGCACCTATTTCAGTGTCCCAAAGTTGTACACAAATCAGCAGAGCGGGCACCAGGAAGGCCCATCCCACCACGTGTAAAACCCATTTACCGGTTGTACTGAGTGATTGTTCTGGAAATGCGAGGTCGAAATGCTTCTTGTTTGCCATTGAAAACAACGTAAAACCAATAAAACACAGAAAAACAGCTAACCCAATCATGCTTCACCTCCGGCTGTTTTTAAGGGTTTTACCTTGCGTTTTGGTGCAGGCGACGCAGGCACGTTACGACCTCTGCGGCCTTTTTTCTGCACCGCAAGGTAGTACACACTTAACCACAGAACCGCAGCGATAAGTAAACAGCTGATATCAAAACTCAGACGCATCCAGTCAGCGTTGTTCAGGGCGAAGAACACTGAGGTCGACGACGTGATTGAGTCCAGAATGGGCAATAAGGTAAATAACGTACCAGCCAGTGATAACTGCACCAGCCAGCCTTTACGATCGCGCCAGATAAGGCCGCCAACAATTCCCATCGCCCACACAATAAAGAAAATGTTTATTTCCCAGCCCGAACGGCTGGCCAGTTCTGCTGATAACAACCGATTAGCCCAGAAATAACTGCCACAGGCGGTCATGAGTCCGGCAATCGTCCCTACGTTTAAGCCACGGATGAGCTCAAAGCCAAACTGACCCATTTGCTGTTTGCTACGTTTTACCGCCCACAATACAGAGCCTGTTCCCACCATAATGGTGCCCAGGATGCCCGCAAAGAACAGCAGCCAGCGAGTGGGTGTATCAGCAAAACGCGCCTGGTGTAACATATCGAAGTAGTTATACACTGCCTGCGCGGTGTTTTCTTCGGAGTTAGCCGGCCGTGTGCTGATTTGTTCGCCGTTACCATCGAAGGTAAAGGAGGTTTCACCACCGCGACCGGCGCTTAGCTCAGTGCGGTTGCCACCACCTAAGGTGTAAGTCACTTTGTTGGTACCCGGCTTACTTATGCTCAAGGTATCAACCGGTACCTGCCATTGCTGCTCAAAGTGTCTGAACATCTTGTCAAACGGCGGGTTGTCGTCAAAGTCTTTTGCCACCTCCACTGCCGCCGGGCGATCGCCTCCCCCGGCGCCGCGGTCTCGCGGCCCCCCATGATGCCCTTCACCGTTCCAGGGCATTAACGTATTACCAAGCAGGATCAGACCGGAAAAGGTAATCATAATGTGGAAAGGCAAGGCCAGCACTGCGCTGATGGCATGGCCATCAATCCAGGATAAAAGCTTTTTCCCAGGCCGGAACATAAAGAAATCAGCAAAAATTTTACGGTGCATGATCACACCGCTGATAATGCCCACAAACATCATCATACTAACGATACCCACCAGCCAGCGGGCCACTTCACGGGGCATACCGTAAAGCTCAAAATGGAAACGGTACAGAAAATTCCCGCCCTCGGTTTGCCGCGCTTCAAGCGGCTCACCGGTTGAAGCATCTAACTGCACCCTGGGTCCCCGGCGTCGTTCCCGGGCTTCACCCGGTGTCGTCCACGATAAATCCAGGGTGTTTTTGCGAGCGTCCGGTAAACTGATTTGCCACTCATTGGCCTGGGCTGCGTGTTCAGTTAAATAGTCGTATGCCACTATGACCGACTGCTCATTTGGCACACTCTGGTGTAACTCAGGTTGCATCCAGTAACTTATTTCATTGCGAAAAAACGACAGCGTTCCCGTGAGGAAGATAGCAAACAGGATCCAGCCGGCGGTAATGGAGCTCCAGGTATGCAGCCATGTCATGGATTGTCTTAATGAACCGGTCATGCGCTGACTCCTTGTGTTGCCAGATAAACCGCCCATACCACGGCATTTAACCCTGCCATGTGAATAAAGGCTTTTCTATGGCTGTTGATGGCAAAAGACCAGATGATTAACGTACAAAATACAACGAAGAACACCATTTTGATAAAGGCTTCGGCCGGACGTTCGGTAAGCCCCAGCCATTGGGCCAAAAGCAAACTGAGACAGGCTGAAGCAGCATATCCGCCCACCACAGCACAGAGCGTTCGTAGCGTCACCAGAAATTTAGGATGCGTAGATAAAGTTAAAATAGTCATGCTTGAGATCACGTGTAATTGAGCTTAAATCGTATTGCGAAGCAGGTTTTCCAGTGACTGGATATTGGCGAGTAGATCCGTACGAGACGGGTTACTTTTGTACACTTTGCGCAGCAAGGTCAGCGCCTCGTTGTACTGACGCTGATTAATGAATAATTGCGCCCGACCCAGCATCGCCTGTGCTGCATACCCATCGACGGCTTCAGCTCGCAGGTAATACATGGCAGCGCGCTCCGTGTTTTTAGTTTCGCGGTAGAGCTGCGCTAAGCTCATCAGCGCCTCGCCGTTATTGGGAAGCTGTTTAACCACGTCCTGCAGTAAACGGGTAGCCTCTTTTTGCTTATTTTGTGCCAGAGCCAGTTTGGCCTGAAACACATTTAAACCCGCTTGTTGATCAGCGGACAGCGTCCTGGTTTGTTGTTGCGCCGACTGCAGTAACTGTTGTAGATTCTGCCAGTCCTGTTTGGCCGCAAGATAACTGGCAATGCTAGTTACCGCTTGATAGCCATCACGGCCTTCGTCAGTTAAAAACGCGACCATATTCTGGCTGAGAATTTCTGTCGCTCTGCGAGCACTGCCGTCGGTAATGTGCAGTTTGGCCAGTGAAATAAGATTTGTCAGCGCGTCTTCCCCTAAGGTTAAAGCGCTTTCGAGACTGCTGATTGCCTTAATATGCTGGGATTTTTTGAGGGCTATCTGACTGCGTTGTAACCACAACTGTGGATTGGCTGGCTCATCCAGCAGCATTTCGTCGAGGAGTTTTTGCGCCTGGTCCAGCGCTTCACTCTCTATCAGTGCAAACAGTAATCCCCGGTACCATTGGTCATTTTCGGGCTCCAGCATCAAAGCATTCTGATAAGCGCTGATAGCGCTCACCGGTTTACCCGTTTGCAAATTGACATAGGCAAGCTGGCCGTACAGCTGGGCATCAGCGGCCCCCAACTCAACGCTTTTCACCAGATGTTCCCTGGCCTTATCGAGTTTTTCAGTTAATAAATACACCAGGCTTAAACTGCGGTGCGCTGCCGCCAGTCCCGGCAGTTCTTTCAGTGCTGTACTTAGTGCCTGCTCGGCTTCATCGTACCGTTTGAGGTTAAGTAAGACCTGCCCTTTCAGCTCCAACAGGCTGGCGCTGGGGTCGGAAATCGTTAGCTGTTCAAAAGCTGTAGCAACGTCCTGATATTTACCTTGTGAAAGCAACGGTTGAATAGTCTGAATGAATTTACTTTCATCCCGTGACACACGGCCACGCTTGCCCTCGCCAAACTGGGTTTTGATCACGAAGTCCCAATCGGTTTCGGCCAGGGTTATGTCGATGGCGGCAGTAGCCTTCAGGCTGCACAATGAGACAGCGAGGCAACAAGCACTTACCAGACTACGTAGGGGGGTTACTTTTTTCATTATATTCATGCTCTTTACGCCTCTATAACGACCGGCCAGATAAACCGGGCCCGGACAGCTTCATTGGCCTTGTATGGCGCGGTAAATTTACTGGCATTAACAAACCGCACTATTTCTTTTCGGAGTTCGTGGTAGGGGTTTTCAACAATATCAATCAAGTTGACATTGCCCTTTTCGTCTATCATCACATCCAGCTTTACTACCACGCGCTTGATGCCTTTGTGCTTTAGTTTTTTCGGGAAACGAATTTTTACCGGGGTTAATAATGTGGGCTTACCATCGAGTTCACTCAGACCATAGGCATCCCAGTCGATTTCCGGCATTTCCCATTCACTGTTTTGCACCACCACATTGGGCATATCAGGGCGGGTCATCTGAATATCCGGCTGTACCGACAAATCGGCCATGGTCATCTGGGCGCCCTGCCCCTCTACCTGCATGGTAAGTTCAGTTTCAGCTTCGACCTGCTGGCTTTGTGGCGGTGGGGGCGGAGGCGGCGTAATGGCAATGTCCAGCTTTCGGACCACCACATCCTGACTGGTTGACGCACTGAGATAATGGCCAAGCCACATCACGCCAATAGCCCCACACAGCAACAACGTACTGATAAATGAAGCGCCGAATCGATTAAGCATAGTTGTGTACTCCGTCACACTATTAAGGTTTGAGCGTGGCAATGTTGACCGCCGAAGCACCAGCTAACTTAGCTTCGTCAATCACCTCTACCAGCAACTCTGAGCGCACCGCTTTGTCGACCTGAACAACCACCGGCCGGTCATCTTTTAACAATAGCTGTTCAACGGTAGAGCGAACGCCACTGACTCCGATGTTCGCGCCGTCATACACGACTTCTCCGGTACGGGTAATCGCTAACAATATGGCCATTTGGTCGAGCTGTTGGGCTGAAATCGCCTGCGGTTTTTCTACTTCCACACCGGTTTCTTTAACAAACACGGTCGACACGATAAAGAAGATCAACAGAATAAACACCACATCCAGCAGCGGTGACATATCAATCGTGTGGTTATTCTGGCTTTCCAAACGACGCTGTAATCTACTGGGCATAACGCATTCCTTCTTTAAGCCAGGCTTTTTTCACTGCGCCTTTTACAAACACCAGCGCCAGCCAGCCTGGGATTGCCAGCACCAGACCCAGTTGTGTAGTTAACAATGCATCGGCAATACCGCCACTAACCGCCTGGCTGTCTACGCCAAAAGCCATCATGCTGGTAAAGCTAAACTGTAAGCCGGAGATCGTGCCCAATAATCCCAGCAGGGGTAAAGCGTTAACCAGAATACCCGGCAGCATTTGCTGTTCGGCTAAACTGGTATCGATATCTTTTTGCTCATCCCGTGGAGCGTGCCGGTTTACATATAAAGTGAAGATATTCAGATAAGCAAACCAGGCAACCCCCACCATCAGCCAGCAGATCCAGTTTGAAACCACCAGTTCAAGCATCATTCCGCTCCCACGGCTTTGGCGGACACAGGTTGTGCGTTATCGTCATTACTGGCATCAGACTGCTCGTTACTCAACAGCAACGCAAAGCTCTCGAGGCCGTCGTAATAAGCTTTCGCTTTGCGCGACAACATAGCGTTGAGGATCAATGCCGGGATTGCCACCACCAGGCCAAGTTCAGTGGTTACCAGGGCCTTGGCTATACCGCCGGAAATCACTTCGGGATCGCTCGAGCCAAAAGCCGTCATCATGCGGAAGGTTTCGATCATACCGCTAACGGTACCTAACAGGCCCAGTAATGGCGCTACTGCTGCGGTTACCGCTACCGTGTTGATCCACTTATCCAGTTTGGATTTATCGAGTTGTAACTGCATAAACAATTCGTCATCCCGCTCTCTGGTAGTCGGCGCCGTGAGTGAGATTTTCAGTAATTGCTGCTGCATACCTTTAAAGGCGGCTTCACCATGCGCTTTGATACGAGCGCTAACCTGCTTCATGGAAGTGATAACAACCTGCTTGGGTAAGCGCCATAACTGGGTAATTTTGAATAACCCGATAGCGGTGGCAATAAACGCGAACAGCACGATTGGCACCACCCAAATGCCGCCTTTCACAACGTGTTCGATTATCGACTCCGAGGCATTATCTTTAGTAACAGCCCGACCTAATGTTGGATCCAGAGTTAACACGCCCGCTGGTGAATGCTGTAAAGTATTGAGCTGTTCGAACGCGCTGCCATCAAACAAGGAAGTGGCGGTCAGCAAACCATTTTGGTGACTGGCCAGCCCGCCGATTTCACGCTCGGGTTGAATAAACCACGTAACCGGGCCCACACTTAAGGTGTTTGCCTGGATCACTGTGCCATCGGGTAATACCAGCTTTTGGGTCTGCCATTGTGGCGACAGGGTTTGTTGTGCTGCGGTGGCCGTTTCTCCCACTAAAGCAATTTTTTCGCTCAGGCTTTTCGCTTCCAGGGTGCTATAGGCGTAGCCGCTTTGTTGCAGAAAACGGTCGAGAAGATTGCGTTGATAATCCTGTTGCTCGGTCCAGCTCGCTAGCCGTTCCTCTAGCTGAGTCAGACTCAAAGTGCGTTCATCCATTTTACGCCGAGCCACTGCGGTTTCGTTGCGCAGCTCAATCACCTCTTGCTCCAGCTTTCTGAGCTTTTCACCCAGGGCAATGCGTTCTTTAGTGATGCGATTTTCGGTGGTTTCCAGACTTTCCCTGGCCTGATCAATATTATTAAGCAGGACATCCTGTGGTGTAGCGGCACCGACGGCAGTGCAGAAAATTACCGGTAAAATAAACAGTAGAATGCGCATTACTGGCCTCCGGTTGCTGATGACAGTGAGACAGGTAACTCAACAAAACCCGGTTCCTTGCGCTTCTCGTAAATGGCGATGGCCTTAGCGATTTCATCCCCTGTTAAAGACTCATCAAAGCGCCATTGCCATTCTCCCTCAATCACTTCACCCGTTCCCTGGTAGCGGCCGCTGGCGTTGGTGAACCAGGCATAACCTGCGCCCAGATAAAACTGTTTTACCAGCACGTCCTGCTCATCTGGTGCGGTAATAATGGTTTCATTAACGGTGAGTTGCTGATTGAATCTGTGTAGCGCTGAAAGCTTGGCTAACACCACTTGTAAATTCGCTGATGTTTCGGTGCTATCATCGAGTTGGGATTGCTCTTCATCCCACAGAGTGCGAACCGGATCCGGCAGAGCACTGTAAAGGCTATTTACCCGTGCGGTGATGGTTGCCAGCGAGCGGGTTAATTTTTCCTGTTGTGATTCCATGTCACTTTGAGACGCCAGCAGAGCCTCACGCTGTTGTTCAACATCGCCCTGATTGGCTTTGCCTTGTGCAAGTATGTCGTCTAACTGCGCCTTTTCTGCTTGTAACAACTGGATCCGCTGCTGCATGGTTGGCGCTTGTTGTTGCCACTCATTGAGTAATCGTCTTTCCTGACGCTCCAGCCCCAGCCATTTTTCAGTGAGACCATCCACTTCATTAATCGCCTGCTGCGCCCAGACAGGGCTTATCAGCAAACTAAGCAACAGAATGTTGTATAACCGAAACATGCTTTACATCCGAGTATTGATAGGTTCTGAATAAACAAAAACGCACCCGCTGCAACGAACCCTTGCAACAGATGCACTTAGTTACATTGGCAACTACTTAAAAACGGTAGCTGGCAGCCAGCAAGAAGCTTCGACCAGGCTCGTTATAAGTGTTAGCCCCCGCAGTAGCCTGTACCCCTTCCCTGAAAATGCTTTTATCCAGTAAGTTCTTCACACTGAAAGTAAATTGCAGTGCGTCGTTAAACTGATAAACCGAATTAAAATTCACGATGGTATAGGGGTCGCGATCTTTTGGATTTTCCAATTCTTCACCCGACGTCACGCTGGTCGTTGGACTAACGGTTTTACCGTAATGCTGACCGCTTAACACCAGTTCCAGATCATCGTTAACCTGCCAGCTCAGCATAGAGTTGATGGTGTAATCAGGTACAATTGACAACGGCTCACCGGTGGTTTTGTCTTCCGATTCAAGCATGACCGTGGCATTGGTAGACCATTCAATTGAATCGCTTAAAGGCAGTAACAAGTTGGCTTCCAGACCTTCAATAACCGCTTTGGGAATATTAGCCCACTGAAATACTTGCACATATCCGCCATTTGAACCGTCAATCACGTACATAGGTGATTGATTACCGGTGCCAATTTTGTTGCGATAATCATTGTGGAAATAAGTTAATCCAGCATTGATGCCGCTTTCGGCAACATAATGTACCCCCAACTCTTTATTGACAGAGGTTTCATGTTCAAGTTCGGGGTTACCAATGATGGAACAACCACTGCCCTGGCTTGGGTAAGCTACCGGACAACCGTTACCACGGGTGGTATAGACATAGTTTGCGTTCAACTGATAAAGATTCGGCGCTTTAAATGCCCGGCTTATCCCCGCCTGAAATGTCAGATTTGGAGAAGCCTGGTAGCCAATATTCAAACTAGGCGAAACATTAGTTCCAGCCTCGCTGTGATTATCAAAGCGTACTCCAGGCGTGACAGTGACCGCATCAGACACCATAATGTTATCCTCAATGTATACACCTATAAGTTCGGCGGTGACCACTGAGGGGCGGTCTTCAACGGCAACAGTGCCGTCAATTTCATCTAAATCAACCGCTGCGATACCGGTTTGATTACTCACACTGTCATCTAATCGCTCACCACGGAACTCAGCACCAAGGGTCATGGTTTGATTCAGACCAGCAAATTTCAGCGGCAGGTTCCATTCGCTTTTAGCGGTAATGTTACGAAGCATAATGGTATTCATTTCGCCAGTTTCGGTATTAATGGCGCCATCACCACCACCAGCAGCTCCCTCACTTAACCGGGTATTTTCGGTTTCTTCCCACTGGATATAACTGAATGAATCACCAAATTCGTAGTCACCATTGTGAGTTAGCGACGCCGTTTTACGACGCATTATGTTGGTTTCTTCACCGATATATAGCTGAGTGGTCGTCGCATCAACGCCCTGGAAAGCATTGTCACCTGAGTAGATATTGCCTTGACGGCTATACGCCAGCTCGGCTTCCCAGGTATGAGTTTCGTTTTGGTCAAAGCGGATTAAGGTTCGGGCATCCATATTCTCCACCCCTTCGCGGCCAGCCGCTACGCGGGCACTACCGTCTCGTCCTGCGCTTTCCGCTACGGTTGCATCACGATTCAGATCAGGCTCATCACCGTCCTGTTTGTTATAGTTCAGTACAGTACGCTGCGAGAATCGTTCGCTAAGAGGGCCGCTCAGAACTACGATAGCGCGCTTATTGCCGCCTTCCAGTGAGTTTTCCGGAATTTCAGTTTGTACTGTAACGGTAGCTGAACTGGTTTCAGGGGTTTTAGTAATAATGTTAATGACACCACCGGACGCTCCTGAACCATAACGAGCAGCCGCCGGGCCGCGAATAACTTCGATGCGCTCGATGGCCTCAGCTGGCACCCAGTTACTGTCACCACGAGAATCTCGTTCGCCTGCACGGCCCATTTTTACTGAGTTGCGCGACAAAACCGGTTTGCCGTCGATTAAGATCAGTGTGTTTTCAGGCCCCATTCCACGCAGGTCGATTTGGCGCTTGTTACCATACTGACCAGAACTTGAATTACCCGTTAGGTTAACACCTGGCATGGTTCTGACCAGTTCAGCGATGTCATTTGTGATCGGCCGACGTTTCATATCTTCTGTCGTGATAACCGATACACCCGGTGCTTGTTTTAATTCTTCGGATGCAGCCTGAACCACGGTGGTTTCAAGCGTTTCAATTTCTTCTGATTGTTGCGCGGCGACACCTCCCACGGTCAGCATGGGGAAAAGAGTGGTCAACAGTAATCGCTTTTTATTCATAGACATGAAAAATAATTCCTTGGTTTTTAATGCGTTTGGGCATTGTCATGTATGTCCAACCTGCTCTGTGATCGCTATCAGCCCATGAAAAGGAGCAGGCCCTACTGAAATATCGCTCGAATGCTAATGGGAATCATTATTATTTGCAACAACAGAATTGTACGACATAATTGAAATCACTGAATAAACGCTACTGACAATCGAAACGAGACAAGCAAGCCAAAAACAAGCTGCATCCCTTTATTCAGCTCTGCTTCGGCCCATACGAACGATAAAATCTAAATGCTAACAATTATCATTTATATGATATTTTAGTTATTCGCTCAGAAGAAGTGCGCAACTCTTATAAGAATGATAAGAGTTCCTTATAACGGCAGGGCATTCACCTGCAGAAAGTGAGGTGGGGTTGCAATTTTCTCCTGTGTCGTAGCGGCTGTATGGCGTGTGCCAGGTTCAGTGCCCGACACCAGGAGCACAGAGTTCTGAACGGTTTATCACAAATCAGATGCCAGGCTTTGTCGGCAAATCTGCATTGAGAGTTTGTTAGTAAATAAATGCACTGAACGCCCCCGCCAGGTGCTGGTATCAATTATTGTGGAGACTTCCTCTTGCCACAGCATCAGCGATATAAAAGATGGTCGCTGCCAGAGGCCTTTTTTATTTAGACTCCTATGATCTTTCATTATTTTAGCTGCTGTAAAAAGCGCGCCGTTCTGGTATAACAAATAAAAAATAATAAGAATAAAATCAAAGTTGCCTATAAAAATAACGATAAGAGTGCGCTTATGAAGTCTATGTCTTTGCAACAGAAATTTATGCTGATTGTCGGTGGCGCAATGTCACTGGTTTTGTTAATTGCCGCCATTATTTTACTGAATTTTGTTAGTGAACGAGCCAGAACCACCATCGAAAATGACGTGCTGAGCCTCGTGAACAAAGAAGCTCAGGCCATCGAAGGGTTTTTCTCAACTTATGGTGGTGTCGCCCGTAGTTTTTTAAGTAACCCGTTTATTCAAACTTTTTTTGCCGAACACGATGAGCGTGGAGCCGGAGCGGCGTCATTACCCGACTCAGATAAAATTTATAAAACTTTTCAGCAAATTAGCAGCGCTGATGAGAATATAAAATCGGCCTTCTTTGGCTCTGCTAATACCGGCGAGTACTTTTACGAGGAAGGTCGGGTGGGTGTGGATACTGAAGGAGCGGATGCTGGCGATCCCACCAAAGGTTACTTTGCCACGGCGCGCCCGTGGTTTAAAGCAGCAGTCAGTCATCGCGGTCTTTACGTAACGCCGCCTGCCGTTGATTCACAGGACGGCAGTATTTCAGCCGTAGTACAGTCAGCCGTTTACCTCAATGGCACCTTACTGGGTGTGGGCGGCGTGGATATTCTTATCAGCACTATTGCCGGGGTACTCGACGATATTCGTTACGAGGGTCAGGGGGTCGCGTTTTTAGTAGATGATAACCAGAATGTGGTGTACTTTCCCAACACCAGTGACACGCTGGATATCAGCTCACCACTCGCTTCCTTTGATTCTGCCTTCAGTGACTCTAACGGCTTTACGGCACTGGCCACAGCCATGACTGCTGATAATCAGGGCACGGTTGATGTGCGCTGGCAGGGGAAAGACTATTATGCCACCTTCCGTCACGCCAGACTAAGCAATCCTGAAATGAACTGGACACTCGGTTTTATGCTCCCGCAAAGTGTCATTGCCGACCCTATCCAGCATGCTATTCTGGTGGCTGGTGTGCTGGCGTTAGTCATCATTGGTATTCTGGTTTCAATCACCTATATAGCCAGCACCCGCGTGACCCGCCCTATATTGCAAATGAAAGACGCCATGGCAGATATTGCTTCTGGTGAAGGCGACCTGACTAAACGACTGACTATTAGCAGTCGCGACGAAGTAGGCCAGCTGGCCGAACAGTTCAACCTGTTCACCGATAAACTGCACCGATTATTGATTGAAGCTGCGCATAGTACTCAGGCCGTAGCAGATGCCGCAGGACATTTAAAGGTGCTTTCGCAAAGCACCAGTAATGAAGTCAGACAAGAACAACGCCAGGTCGACTCAGTATCCAGTGCGGTAACACAAATGGCTACCATGGTGCAGGAAATTTCGGCCAACGCGCTGCAGTCCAGTGAAGCGGCAACCACCGCAGAACAACAAGCCAATGATGGGATGCAACTGGCCAATAGCGCCCGTGGCGAACTTCAGCAACTGGCAGAATCGATTAATGATGCGGTACAGATCGTTAGTGGCCTGTCGCAGGAATCACAAAACATTGGCGCTGTTATTGATGTGATTAATGGGATTGCTGAGCAAACCAACCTGTTAGCCTTGAACGCGGCAATCGAAGCGGCCCGGGCGGGTGAACAAGGACGTGGTTTTGCGGTTGTGGCCGACGAAGTGCGTTCACTCGCCTCACGCACTCAGGATTCCACCGATGATATCCGCAAAATGGTTGAACGTTTACAGAACATGACTTCGCACACTCGGAATGCTATGCAGGATGGGCAGAAAAAGTCAGAACAAGGTGTTGAGCAAGCGCAACAGGTAGCGGCGTCTCTGCTTCATATCAGTGAATCCATCGGCACTGTGCAATCGCAGAGTACCCAGATCGCTCAGGCGACTAAGCAGCAAACCAGTGTTGCAGAAGACATTAACCGTTCACTGGTAGCCATCAGTAGTGTTAGCGATAAAGCCAGCGATAATGCTGGCCAGCTAGCTGCAGATGCCACCCGCTTAAGTGAAATCGCCAGTGAACTGCGTGAAGTCATCAACCAGTTTAAACTCTGAGCGGGCCACAAATCTGTCAGATTCAAGCCGGTGCGGAGTGCAAGAGGCAACGAAGGTATTCCTCCCGGCTCCGGCTCAGCTGCACACTCAACTCATTTGCTGCTGATAAGCACCTTTAGGTACTTGCCGATTTCGCTAGCACTTAAAGGTTTCGACCAGTGATATCCCTGACCAAAATCACAGCCCATACTCAGCAGTATTTGCCTGGTTGCGTCATCTTCTATTCCCTCAGCAACGGTACTCATACCGAGACTGCGGGCCATGGTGATCATCGCCTGCACCAGGGGCACATCGTTGTCATCACTGGTAAGCGGATGAATAAACGAACGATCGATCTTAAGCGTAGAGGCATTGAACCGGCGAAGATACGCTAAATTTGAGTATCCCGAGCCGAAATCGTCGATGGCGATGGTAATGCCCATGTCGGTCAGGGCTGCCAGTTGTGCCACGATACCGGATGAGTCATTAATAAACAGCGACTCTGTCAGCTCAATTTCAAGCGCCTCGGGCGGCAGGCCTGCCTGCTGTAATGCACGCTCCACGTGACGTTGTAATAAGCCATCGTTAAACTGTAGGGCTGAGATATTCACTGCTACGCGCAGATCAGACAAACCACTTTGGCGCTGACCTGCACAAAACAGGCAAGCCTGTTCGATTACCCAGCTTCCCAGTTTGTTGATGACGCCAGCGGTCTCAGCCATAGGGATAAATATGTCTGGCCCAATCATGCCCCCTTCTTTTTGTGGCCAGCGCAACAAAGCCTCTACCACTAATGGTTGCTCAGAATTCAGGTCGACAATCGGCTGATAATATAATTCAAATGCGTTGTTACTCACTGCACTACGTAATTTTTGCAGCAATTTGAAACGTTCTTCGCTAAGTTCATCCTGCTCTGGTGAGTAAAAGCTATAAGTATTGCGCCCATCGCTTTTTGCCTGATACATAGCAATATCGGCTTTACGACATAGCTCTTTAAAGTGCTCTCCATCTTTTGGCGCAATGGCAATGCCAATTGAAGAAGAGATCACTACCCGATTTTGCAATACCTCAAACTCTTTGGCGCATTCCAGCAGCAGGTTGTTTACAAACGCCTTGAGCTTATCATTATTGTCGCAGTCACCACCGCATGGGGTGAGCACCAAAAACTCATCGCCGCCAAACCGAATAAGATGCTGCCCCTCGCTAAGACGATCGCTGAGGCGCTGGGCCAATTCTTCCAGCAGCACATCGCCGGCTACATGACCAAGGGCGTCATTAACAGGTTTAAAGTTATCCAAATCAAGAAACAGCATGGCCACTTGGGCATTATTGCTTTTGCTTTGCTCCAACAGACGCTGAAATAACTGCTCACCGTGCAAGCGGTTTGGCAAATGGGTAAGAGGATCGTGATGAGCAAGGTGTTGAATTTGCTCGCGGCTGAGCTGTACCTTTTCGTTTTCCCTTTGCAGGGATCTCATTAACCGTTTGATATCTCTAACTAATACGTAAACACTAAAGCCAGTAACAATAAAAATCACCTGCACAAATATGAGGTGTTCCCAGCTAAGTTTCGGCGTACTGGGGGTAACATAGCCGCCGATGTTGAGCCATACCAGTACAGAGCATTGTACAATGGTAAGCGTGAGCAGTGTACCAAACAGCCCTACTCCGCCAAGGATGGCAGCAAATATCAGTAAGCAGGGATAGCCGATGATAGCTATGTCAAACAGTCCAGCCCCCACTAAAGCAAGGGCGAATAACATCGCCGACATGGAGCTCAATAAAACGTAGGAAGAGGCTTGTGTTTTGTGTATGTAGGCGAGTAAAAAAGCCAGTATCAGTGATGCCAGACCAGCCGAAAATATAGTGAAGGCGACGCCTCTGGCAACCAGTACAGAGGCCACCAACCCTAACGCGCTAACGCCACAAATTTGCAATAGCCGGTAACGGCGTACCTGCGCCAACGCACCAATAGAGTTGGCGTCGACAGCTAGTTCCGGTTGATTATTATTATCCATCTTTGTGGCCTGTAAATACTCAGTAGTTACTATAGCACCAAGTATAAATCGCCTCTATGCTTAGTAAGCGTTGTGGTTTTTCAAGCAGTTGTAACTCATCCCATAAAAAGCACATAAAGAGTCATCATCAGGCCGCTGGTAACTAGCCAAATTGAAACCAATGCACCCACCTTCATTTGCTTTACGCCCGCCGTTACTACCTTTGACAGAGGGGGCACAGCATTACGTCGCCACTTGCAAACCCGGTGGGCATAGATAATTGTGCCGGTAAAACAGAGACTGGTTAATAAGAAGCCAAAGACAAAATATACCGTTTTAGACCAATAAGCTCCCCAGGTACCAAAATGAAGTGGGTCGGCCGCTTCTGATATACGAGCATGTACAGACAGTTCACTTGCAAAACGCTGCGACAAACATTCGCCGGTTATCGGGTCAAAGATCAAATTATTGGCGCGGTCACGGACTAAAATAGTATCACTCTGACCATCAACTCGCACAGGCTGGCCGGATGTTACCGGCAGAAAAATGGATGAAATGCGCAAATCTGGCCGTAAAGAAGAAGACTGGCGGATAACCTGCGCAAAAATATCCGGTTCTACTGCGAGCGTATGTGGCTTTGCCGGCAAATTACTGACTGTAGCATTAGCCGGGTAGTCAGCAGCGAGCCCGTATTTCTCAACAAAATACCACACGCTGGTCAATGCTATAATTAGCAGCAACCAACTACCCCACAGTGCGGTTAATCTGTGCATGTCACCCCAGAACACCCGGGGGTTGTGGTGCCGTGGCAAACGCCATAACCCTCGCCACCAATGCTTATGCAATGCAAGCCCGGAGATTAACGAGATACACAATAAGAATCCGGTAGCAGAGACTATCGTCAGACCAATATTTAATGGCAACATCAAATGCCTGTGCAGGCGACGAAGCACAGTCTGCCAGTTTAGCCACACGCCATTGCCCTGATATTCGAGTGTTTCCGGATTAAAAAACAGGCGGTACCGCTGCCCGCCTTCATCAAGCAGTATTGCTTGTGCGGCAAAGCCTGGATGTAATGGCGCTGACAACTGGTAAACCTTATCACCCTTAGCCTGTGCCAAAACAGCCCGATAGTAGGCTGACCAATCCAAAGGCTTATCGGAAGCTGTCGACCTTATTGCCGGATTAGTTAACCAATCCAGTTCGTGTGACAGCACCGCCAGGGTGCCCGTAAACATAATGAAACACACAAACACAGCCAGCGGGAGGCCTGCAAAACTGTGCCATTTGTACCATTGTTGTTTATTCATGGACTGAGCTTTTTTATCCAGCAGGTTCAGCCAGTATTAGCAAATACTTCATGGGCACTAAAAGTCGTAACTTAGCTGCACCACCACTTCTCTGGGCTCTCCCGGGAAGTGACCGTTTCGTTCGCTGAAACCGCTAACGGCATAGACTTTGTCGAACAGATTTTTTACGTTTACGCTCAGTAACAGATTGTCCCATTGCGTTGTCCAACTGGCATCAAAGACAGTAAAAGGCTTTACTCGCTGGCCACTGAGACTGATTTGTTCGCTTACGTAATCCACGCCCATTGCAAACGAGGAATCAATGGACGCAATATCATAGCGGGCCCAAAAGCCGGCCTGGTGACGAGGTGAGTTGGCAAAGCGGCTACCACCGTAGGTATTACTGGTACTCCCACTGGCTACTACTGTATCGTTATAGGCATAATTGGCAGTAATGCTTACCGATTCGCTCACATCCCCTACCAGAGTGAATTCGGCGCCGTTACTTTCCACTAAACCAAAGTTAATCAGTGCCGGTTCCACATCATCGTTAAGCCCTTCCACATATTCCGGATTACTGATCACCAGGTTTTCTTTATCTATTTGATACACCGCCATCGTTGTCATAATGCGGCCTTGTAACCAAGACTGCTTGATACCCAACTCGACCTGTTTACCGGTTTCCGGTGACAATGGCTCAGCGCCAGCCTCGGCAAAGTCGGAGGGATCAACCGGATTGAAACTTTCAGAATAATTCAGATACACCGTAGTAGCGCCTGAAGGGGTATATATTAAACCTGCCCGCGGGGTAATATCACTGTCTGAATACTGAGTATTGGTATCCATGCTCTTTTCGTCGAAATAATCCAGTCGTGCGCCTGCCATTAATGCCCATTGTGGTGAAAATTGCAGTTTGTCCTGCATATAAATACTGGCTCTTTCACGTTCTAACCCGTCACGGTTCATATTAGTCAGGTTGTAAGTGGCCGGGTCCGTTTCACCATAATTGAGCGTGAAAATGTTAAGGTTGGCAATACCATCGGCTTCAAATCGAGCCCGGTAATAATCGTAATCGGTTTCAACGCTATGCCAGTCGCCGCCAAACAGAAACTGGTGTTCGATACCAGCAGTTGCAAAGTCGTACACAAAATCGAGTGTAAGGCTAAGCTCATTGTTCGCGCGATACTGTTTTCGGTACTCCCGACGGATGGTTTGATCCTCAATATTTGCGGCCCCATCCCCGTTCACATCAATCCAGCTTCGCGACTCGTGATAGGCTTGCTCTCGCTCGTTATCCAGATAACGAAGTGTACCGTTAAAAGTAAAATTATCGCTGAAGTCATGCTGCAGATTAGCCTGTAACACTAACGCCTCCAGATCCTGATAATCTCCTTTCTCATTAGCATTATAACTTCGACTCACCAGGAAATTACCATTATCATCCACTGGTACACCGCGCAAACGATTACCGCCGAGATTCTGAACTATGTAATCATAAGTGGTAGTTAGTTCGGTATTGTCCCCCAACACAAACAAAGCGCCACCGGCTAATTCAATGTTCTCAGCATCTGCGTTGTTGCGGAAACTATCCTGAGATTCATAAAAGGCACCAAACCGGTAAGCCAGGTCTTCAGAAAGACCACCGGTAAATTCTGCCGAGGCGCCGGCAAGGGCAAAGTTCCCTGCCGTCAGGGTGACATTTCGGCGTTCATTAAAGGTTGGCTTGCGACTTACATAGTTAATCATACCGCCAGGTTCACCACCACCGTATAGAGCCGCTGCAGGCCCCTTAAGTACTTCAACCCGCTCAACATTAAATAACTGAGGCACACTAAAGCCTGAAAAAGGATCACCCCGGACCCCGTCATAAAATACGTTAGCATCATCCCGGAAACCACGAAAAGTAACGCCGGAATAACTGAACTCAGATACCCCTGCAATCGAACGATACAAATCGGTTATGTCCCGGGCAGCCTGGTCGGCGATAAGCTGACGGGTCAACACCTGAACCGACAACGGTATTTGCATAATATCTGACTCGGTTTTTGTACCTACCCGGGTACTACTGTCTAAGTAGAATTGTTGGGCGCGCCCGGTCACCTCAATAGTTTCGACATCTGAGTTGGTGGCAGCAATAACGGAAAATGACAGACTGAGAGAAGGAAAAAGTGCAAGAGCGAGAGCAGAATAGCGCATTAAATGTCCTTAAAGATTATCAAAGATAAAATCATATTATTGTTATTGATAATCATTATCATTCATATCTTCACTTGTATCAATGGCGCTTTAAGATTAATCCGCAGAAGGTTGTATTTTAGTTAAGCTGGTTACACCAGGCGTTGGGATTAAGCTTTTGAAATAGAGTGAGTATTAGAATTTTGCAGTATGGCTGCTTTCATCGGCACGGTTCAAAGATAGCGATATATTGTGTGTCTCAGTGATTAAACTGATGCCTTGTAGCGACTCCGGCATAAATGTATTCTACAACTCACCACCTTATGGTGGTGAGAAACGTCAAACACTACAGGTACTTTCTCTTGCGCGTTTTATAAGTGCCAGGAGTGGATCACTCCTGATTATCAAACGCCAGTGCCAGTGCCTCGGCCACACGAATGCCGTCAATACCTGCCGACCAGATGCCACCAGCATAGCCTGCCCCCTCGCCTGCCGGATACAGCCCTTTAACGTTAACGCTTTGATAGTCTTTATCCCGTTTAATGCATACCGGTGACGAGGTGCGGGTTTCTACGCCGGTGAGGGTACCATCGGCTTTAGCGAAGCCTTTGATTTGGCGGTCGAACGCCGGGATCGCCTCGCGAATAGCCTGGGTAACATAATCCGGCACCACTTTGCTCAGATCGGTTAAGGTAACACCCGGTGTATAAGATGGCGTAACGTCGCCCAATGCCGCGCTGGGTTTGCCAGCCAGAAAATCACCAATTAGCTGTCCGGGGGCGTTGTAATTCTCACCACCGGCCTTAAATGCCAGTTCCTCAAGACGGCGCTGTAATTCAATGCCTGCCAGTGGGTGGCCAGGATAATCCTGTTCCGGCGTGATCCCCACTACAATAGCGCTGTTTGCGTTGCGCTCATGGCGGGAGTACTGGCTCATGCCGTTGGTAACCACACGGCCAGGCTCAGAAGCCGCCGCAACGACAGTCCCCCCCGGGCACATACAGAAACTGTAAACGGTACGGCCATTCTTACAATGATGCACCAGTTTGTAATCTGCCGCGCCCAGAATAGGGTTACCGGCGTTTTCACCAAACCGACAGCGGTCAATCATGCTCTGCTCGTGTTCAATGCGAAAGCCAATGGAAAATGGCTTGGCTTCAATGTAAACGCCCTGCTCATACAGATTCTGAAAAGTATCCCGGGCGCTGTGTCCCAGGGCCAGAATGACCTGTTTGCATGCCAGATATTCGCCGTCGGATAAATGCAGTCCCTTTACCGTGTACTGGCCATCTTGTTCGTCCAGATCCAGTTTTTCGACCCGGGTAGAGAAGCGAATTTCGCCGCCCAAATCGATAATTTGCTGGCGCATTTTCTCTACCATGCTTACCAGTTTGAACGTACCGATATGCGGTTTACTAACATATAAAATTTCTTCCGGTGCACCGGCTTCAACAAACTCGTGCAATACTTTACGGCCATAATGCTTGCGGTCTTTTACCTGACTGTACAGCTTACCGTCTGAAAACGTGCCAGCGCCGCCTTCACCAAACTGCACGTTGGATTCCGGGTTAAGCGGCTGCTTACGCCAGAAGCCAAAGGTATCTTTAGTGCGCTCGCGCACGGCTTTACCGCGTTCCAGCACTATCGGTTTAAACCCCATCTGCGCCAGGATCAACGCCGCAAATATCCCGCACGGGCCCAGCCCTACCACTACCGGACGGTGAGTCAGATTTTCAGGCGCCTGGGCAACAAACTTGTAGGTCATGTCTGGTGTAACACGAACCTGGGTATCTTTGGCAAACATCGTCAGCAAATCCGCCTCACCGTTTACCTCTACATCCACCGTGTATATCAGCTGAATATCCCGGTTATTGCGCGCATCGTAACCGCGTTTAAACACATTAATGTTCAACAGGTCATCGACGGCAATCGCCAGTTTACTGACGATCGCCGCAGCCAGTGCAGAGTCGTCATGATCGAGAGGAAGTTTTATATCGGTTAAACGCAACATGAGGGGGGATCCTGGTTCGCCGGACAGCCTATCTGTCAGAGCGGCTATAGTTTAATGCAGTTGCTGGCAATCCGGTAGCCATTGTGGCCATTTGTCTTTCGATCAGGTTACAGAACCCTTATAATTACAACCAAATTGATTCACGCGCCGACCTTTCATGACCTTTGTAGTGACCGACAACTGCGTAAAATGCAAATATACCGACTGTGTGGCCGTATGCCCGGTAGACGCCTTTTTTGAGGGGCCAAACTTTCTGGCTATCGACCCGGCTATCTGCATTGATTGCGCGCTGTGCGTGCCGGAATGTCCGGCCGAGGCCATTATTCAGGACACCGAGTTAACCGACGAACAAAAACCCTATCTGGCCATTAACGCTGAGCTTAGTCAGCAGTGGCCAAATATTACTGAAGTGATTGCGCCGCCTGAGGATGCAGACAGCTGGAATGGCGTACCGGAAAAACTGCCGTTGCTGGAACGCTAAGGTTTAATCAGGGCTGCCTACTAGCCCTTGAAACCGGTAGCGACTAAATAGACTTCCCGGGAACGGGGGCGGGATGCCGCAGGCTTTCGTACTACCACCTTGTTAAAGGATGAACGGACATCTTTGACATACTCGTCGTAACCCACGCCCTGAAACACTTTTGCACAAAAACTGCCGCCGGGCTGTAACACGTTTCTGGCCATATCGAGTGCCAGCTCAACCAGATACATAGAGGCATACTGATCGGTGGTTTTTACGCCACTTTGATTAGGCGCCATATCCGAAACCACCACATCCACCTGATCATCGCCAAGCACCTTAAGTATTTGGTCGTATACCGCCTCGTCGGTGAAATCACCCTGAATGAAGTCTACCCCGATAATGCTGTCCATAGGCAGAATGTCCGATGCAATCACCCGCCCGTTTTCACCCACAACGGGCGCAACGATTTGCGACCAGCCGCCCGGTGCAGAACCGAGATCCATGACTACGCTGCCGGGGCCAAACAGTTTGTCTTTTTCGTTGATTTCAATCAGCTTGTAACTGGCCCGGGAACGATACCCATCGGCTTGCGCCTTTTTTACATAAGGGTCGTTAACGTGTTCTTCCATCCATTTTTTACTGGTTTTTGAGCGGGCCATATCTACTCTGCTGTGACTGGTGGGAAATCGGCGTTTATTGTAAGCATGCCTAAGCCATTTGCAAATCCGGCAGTGTCAACAAACTTTACCGGGCCGCCTGACTTCATAGTTATTACAGGCTACAATACGCGCTATCTTATCATGCGCCTTTAAAAGCGCCTATCGCCCCTTATCGATCCGGAACGGCCAGCACCATGAAATTAGACGACGTAAAAAAACTGCATCAGAAAAAGTACCGTTCGCAGTTTGGCTACTATCTGGTGGAAGGTGAGCATTTGATTCAGGAACTGCAACGCTCGCCGCTGATGGCATTGCCTGTTACGGTCTATGTTACTGATACCTGGCAGTCAAAAGGCGTGACCCTGGATGATCGCTTTGAGGTCGTATCGGTAACCGAGCGCCAGATGGCCTCCCTCAGTGATACCAAAACGCCTCAGGGTGTTATCGCCAGAGTACCGCTACCTGTCAATAATATTGATGCACCAGTGGCAGCTAACGAGCGCTGTATTTACCTGCATGAAATTCAGGATCCAGGCAATCTGGGCACCATTTTACGCTCGCTGGCCTGGTTTGGTGGTTTTCGGCTGTTGCTAAGCCCTAACAGTGTCGACCCGTTTAATTCCAAGGCAGTACGCGCAAGTATGGGCGCAATCTTTCATTTGCCGGTTGAACTGGACGTTTCGCTCAGCCAACTGCAATCCCGCTTTGAAAGGTTTGCCTACCTCGACCTTGAAGGCTCGGCAATAACAGCTGAACAGTTTAGCAATTACCCCTGCTATCTGTTTGGTAACGAAGCTCGGGGCGTACCGGCACAAGCGCTAACTGCAACAAACGCTGAAGCGTTTACCATTGCCGGCAACGGCAACATCGAATCATTAAATCTGGCTAGTGCTGTGGGGATCTGCGCCTTTCAGCTGGCGCAAGCCACAAAGTAAGTGCAGTTGCAAAAAGAAGGCTGAATTATTGCGGGAGAGGCGCTGCTAGCGCCGGTTTTTCTTCATTCGGCGGCTTTGCTCCTGACGCTTTTCTTCGCGCTTTTCTTTACGCGCCACTTTATCAGGGGTTAACGAGCCTTCTTTGAATTTTTGTTTGCGTCTGGCTTTGTCAGCCGCTTTTTTCTCGGCAGCGGCGGCCATCTCGATTTTTTCCTGCTCAATCATTTCAGGCGTTTCCAGGGTCAGGCGTCCCAGCTTGCCCGCCTGCAATTCGGTTAACAGGATTTCGCAGATCTTATGCAAATTAACCCGGCCTCCGGCCATCTTAGCGCCACGGGTTTTGGCAGCAGCTTCTAAAAACTCCAGCTCGGTATCGGGCAGCTCTTCCAGCTTGTAACGCTCTTTCATTGCCTCCGGATAAGCTTTAATTAAATAGTCAGCGGCATAAAAGCCCACGTCATCGTATTCCATAGCGGTGTTTTTTACCGCGCCGGATGACGCCAGCCGGTAGATAGAGTTGGGGTTTTCCAGTTTTGGCCACAGCACGCCCGGCGTATCATAGAGTACGATCCCGCCGCCTAAGTTAATCCGCTGCTGAGATTTGGTTACCGCTGGTTCATTGCCGGTTTTGGCAATCACCCGGTCAGCCAGAATGTTAATCAGGGTCGATTTACCCACATTGGGAATACCGGTGATCATGGCATTGATCGACTTCACCGAAGCGTGTTTCTGGGCACAAATGGACTGGATTAATTTTATGATCTGCTTGCTGTTAGCCGGGTGGTCGGTAGTGGTGGTAATGGTTTTTACCCCGCGCTCACTTTCCAGATAAGCCTGCCACCGGGCGGTCAGATCCGGGTCCGCCAAATCATATTTATTCAGGATTTTAAGGACCGGCTTATCCCCTCTTATCTTAGCGATTTCCGGGTTTTCACTGGAGTACGGGATCCGCGCATCAAGCACTTCTATCAGAATATCAACCTGACTAATCGATTCTTTAATTTCTTTCAGGGCTTTGTGCATATGCCCGGGAAACCATTGTAAGGCCACTAACTATGTCCTGTTATCACTACGTTGTGCGCAAGTTTACTGTATTTACGACTGAAATGGGATTTATTGCAGGCGCAGGACTGGCATTAAGCCCGCTTTAGGCTTAAACGGACCTAATGCTGTTATCACGATTACGAGCAAAGTCGAAGCGATTGACTAGGCGTCGCTTTGTCTTTCAAGCTCTATGGCATACTCCACTAATTCGGCATTGGAGAGATTGGCATCATAGCTGTCTTTATCCTGAGCGAGAATTTTATCGATGAATTTTTCAACAAGTTGTTGATGACCTTCATCTAACAGGCGGTATTT
Organism: uncultured Alteromonadaceae bacterium; assembly: GCA_950073835.1. GTDB lineage: Bacteria > Pseudomonadota > Gammaproteobacteria > Enterobacterales > Alteromonadaceae > Alteromonas. The sequence continues at coordinate 19,934 of CATMRP010000005.1, read as the reverse complement.
TGTGAGGAGCCTTGTCTCTGTATCATTCATATCCAAGTTATTGTTCCTCTTTCGTTGTTATTTACAACCCGCTTGTTAGCCGGCAATGGCGGTAACGCAATCCCAGGCAACAAGCATTACTGTGTATAGTAGACAGCCAGCGCAATAATTGCCAATCTGCGCCGCGCTGCTTACAGTCATCGCCCTAAAATGAATTACCGTGTTTTCGCCCGCCAGGAACTCGATTACAAAATGATACAGAGAAAAGGTTTGCGGCCATGGGGACTTTGCGTACCATTAGCCTGCATTTAATAACAACGAGCAGATAACCGGCATGATAAAACCAATTCTTGCACTCAGCACTGCGGCCCTGTTCAGCCTGCAGGCTGCGGCGACAGTGGTAGAAATTCGCACCAATATGGGCAACATCAGCGTTAACCTTTTTGATGAAGATACCCCGGAGACCGTTGAAAACTTTCTTGAATATGTCAACTCAGGGGCTTATGCCAATAACGTAGTACATCGTTCTGAACCTGACTTTGTAGTCCAGGCTGGCGGTTTCACCTACAACAATACCCTGCCCCTCGACGATGTGGCTACCGGTGTTGCAGTGGTTAATGAACCGGTGCTTTCGAATGTACGCGGCACTATTGCCATGGCTAAACAAGCTGGCGATCCAAACAGTGCTACATCACAATGGTTTATTAATTTATCCGACAACAGCCAGAATCTGGATGTGCAGAATGGCGGCTTTACCGTATTTGGCCAGGTGATTGATAACGGCATGGATGTCGCAGACGCGATTAGCGAGCTCCCTCGCTTTAATCTGGGCGGGGCTGCAAACTCTATTCCGCTGCAGGATTACACCAACGACGATGCCAGCAACGGCCGTGAACCGGACGGTGATAACTTTGTGTTGATTACCGATATTGTGGTTACTGACGCAGCGACAGTGACCAACCCGGACTTAACTCCGGTTCCCAACACCCTGATCGACAACGACAGTGAACCAACATCACCTTCAGGTGGCGGCTCTTCCGGTGGCGCCATGCATCCACTGGCGTTACTGGTTATTGGCTTAACAGCTGTTCTATTCCGGCGCAGGGTAAAACGTTAAGAACTCTGGCCTGGCAGGAAGAAATAAGAAAGCCGCTCATCTGAGCGGCTTTCGAGCTTTAGACAGCGACCTTTTTACGCTATGCGGATCACAACAGCCTGCCAGGGCTCAAGGGTGTAACCTGAGTCATCTGACTGCAGCGCTGCGTAGTTATTGATCATAACATTATCGCCAATCAGTGCCGGCTCCAATGGGCAATGTTGTTGACTACCAGAGTAGTTAAGCAATACCAGAATCACCTCATCATCAAGTTTACGAGTGAAGGCATAAATATGCTCATCGTCCGGCAACAGCAATTCATAAGCACCGTACACCAGAGTCAAATTTTCCTTACGTAAGCGGGTAAGCTGGCGGAAGTAATTCAGTGGCGAGTCAGGGTCTTCTTCCTGGGCAGCCACATTGATCTCCGGATAGTTACCGGTAACCTTCAACCAAGGTTTACCGGTTGTAAAACCAGCGTTGACCGAATCGTCCCACTGGATAGGTGTTCGGGCATTGTCGCGACCACTTAATTTGTGTGATTCCAGCAACATCTCGGCATCACCGCCCTCATTTTTGGTGAGGTTATACCAATTAATGGTCATAAGATCGTTGTAGTCATCAATGCTGTCGAATTTGGCGTTAGTCATGCCGATTTCATCGCCCATATAATAGTAGGGCGTACCACGCATAGTCAGCAAAAAGGTACTGAGTAACTTTGAGGACTGCACACGATGGGCTGGCGAATCATCGCCAAACCAGGTCACCTGGCGCGGGAAATCATGATTGGTATGCCACTGAGTGCCCCAGCCTTTTTCGTCGAAGGTGGTTGCCCAGGCGCTCATGATCTCTTTGTACTTCACCAGGTTCTGGAAATCAGCGTTAACGATCTTACGTTGATCAACGCCCAGTTCCACATGCTCAAAGTGGTAATTCATGTTTAGCTCCTGACGGTCTTCGTCCACCAGGTCGTGAATGTTATCCAGGTTTGTGCCCGGCCCTTCAGCCACGGTCATAATATCGTAATGCTGCAGCACCTCGCGGTTCATTTCGTGCAGATACTGATGTAAACGGGGGCCCTGGGCATAAACATCAATCATGGCATCGCCATGCACGCCCTCGAATACCGGGTAGTCATCATGCTTGGAAATAAAGGTGATCACGTCCATCCGGAAACCATCGATGCCCTTTTTAAACCAGAAATGCATCATGTCGAAGATTTCTTTGCGCACTGTGGGGTTTTCCCAGTTTAAGTCTGGCTGGGTTTTATCAAAGTAATGCAAATAGTAAGCATCGGTGGGCTGATGATAGGCCCATGCTGAGCCTTCTTCGTCGAAAAACGACCAGCGTTCCGGCGGTGTGCCATTTTCGGCTGGCCACCAGTGATAATAATCACGATAGGGATTATCGCGCGACGAGCAGGCCTGTTTAAACCATTCATGCTCACTGCTGGAGTGGTTTACCACCAAATCCATCACCACTTTAATACCGCGCGCATGAAAACCGGCCAGCAACTCCTCAAAGTCGGCCATGGTACCAAACTCATCCATAATGTCCCGATAGTCAGAGATATCGTAGCCATTATCGTTGTTTGGCGATTTATAAATCGGGTTTAACCAGACAATGTCCACCCCCAGTGAGGCGATATAATCGAGGCGCTTAATAATCCCCTGCAAATCGCCCACCCCGTCACCATTGGAGTCCTGAAAACTGCGGGGATAAATCTGATAAACAACGCCCTCTTTCCACCACTGGCGGTTCATCTGTTTTAGTTGCATGACTGTTTCTCCTGATTAGCCAGGTGATCAGGTTTGGAGTTTATTCGCAGTGCCAAACCGGCACCGACCACGAATAAAATACCAGTAACTGCCAGGGCATTTCGTGGATCGCCGCCGAGCAGCGAATCATAGAAATAGCCAACCGTGAGCATTTCCATAATCTGTGGCAGGCAAATCATGGCATTCAGCAGACCCATGTAAACGCCTACTCGTGCTGCCGGAGTAACGTCGGCTGCGATAATAAAAGGCACGGTCATTACAGCAGACCAACCTACACCAACCAGTGCCATACAGGCAAAAGTGAGATACAGGTCTGTGGTTAGTTGCATGGACAGATAGCCCACACCACCAATCAATAAGAATAACGAATAGGTTTTTGCATCGCCGATTTTGGTGACTATTTTAGCGATGACCAGCGCCATGATGAGGGTGGTTACATTCATAATGGTAAAGGCCATTCCCACCTGCGCAGTCCCTTCTGCAAAACCAGGGCTATCCGGATTAGGGGCATCGTAAACGTGGCGGGCAATCGACAGTGCCAGGTATTGCCACATCAGTGGTAAACCAAACCAGGTAACCAGCTTCACCCACCAAACCGCGCGCAACGACTTGGGCATATCCACCAGCGCACTCCACAGTTCGGTAAACACATGGCCAATACTTTTGTGCTCCCGCTTAGCGTGAAATGCTGCCATATCTTCAGGCGGGTATTCGTTTGTTTTTACGAATGACCAGGCGGTAGATATCAGGATCACTACCACACCAATAGCAAAAGAATATTTTACTATTTCCGGAATTTGCTTACCGTCGGTTTCGGCTGAAACGCCGACCGAGATCATAATCAGCGGCATTAGTCCGGCCAGCATCTGACCGGCTGCAACCATAAACGACTGCAGCGCGTAGCCCTTAGGCCGTTGCTGATGATTAAGCTGATCACCGACTACTGCACGGTAGGGCTCCATGGCTGTATTCATGGCGGCATCGAGGATCCAGAATAATCCCACCACCATCCATAACTCAGGCACATAAGGCATAAACATCACAGCAATCGAGCCAACCAGCGCACCGATCATAAAAAACGGTTTACGGCGACCAAAGCGGGTCCAGGTACCATCACTCATGGCTCCGATAAGCGGTTGGATGAGTAACCCTGTTACCGGGCCAGCCAGCCACAGAATAGGCAGTTCGTGCTCTGCCGCGCCGTGGTAGCGGAAAATCGGACTCAGGTTAGCTTGTTGCAAACCAAAGCCATACTGGATACCAAAAAAGCCAAAGCACATGTTCCATATCTGCCAAAAGCTTAAGTTCGGTTTTAGTGAATCTTTCATAGCAAGATCTCTGTTTGTAGTAAATGTTAGCGTAACAAACATGCTCCTGATTCTCACAAACTCGAAACATAAACATGTAACACGCTGAAACTAGTGCAAGGTTTGATGTTGTGCGCGACTATTAGCAGTCTTTCTGCGCAACATAAAACACACAAAAAATTAACTTCGCAAACTGAATCTTAAACGATTAAGAAGATTACGCAAGTTTTCTCCTCACTTTCTTAAAGTTAAGTGTGTAAATAATTACCCTGCAACAAAAAATTTAAAGATGGGTATCAGGCGTTAGCGCTTGCCATTTCAAACGTTTGTCATATCAATAAAATAGTATTAACAGTTACCAATGATAGCGGGGTAGACTTTCGGTGAGCTCAGCGATTTCCAGACCATTATTTTACGGACTGTCCGTCACTTTTATTCTCCTCGCTGTGCTAGGTCAGCTTTCCACGGGCATTTACACGCCCTTTTTTGCAGAGTTAGCCCGGTTGCATGGCGCAAATATCACTCTGATTGAAAAAAGCGTTGCCATTTTTCTTATCGCGTTTGCGGTTTCACAACTATTGTCCGGCATCGCCTGCGATTACCTGAACAAAGCTCGGCTGCTGCAGTCGGGGTTACTGTTATTTATACTGGGCACGCTGATGGTTGCTTTTGCCAATAGTCCACTGCTCTTTCTGACCGGGCGTGTTGTGCAAGGATTGGGCGGTGGGGTTGGCGTGTCGGTAACGCGAGCCTTATCGAAACAGTTATTTAGCCCGCAACAACTCAATGTATCCTTGTCACTCACCAATATAGCTTTTGCCATCGCACCGGCAGTTGCACCAATCCTGGGGACATTAACCGGGGAGTGGCTGGGGCTCAGGGCGATATTTCTGGTCGTACTGGGAATTGCGCTACTGGCTTTCGGGTTACTGTTTGCGGTTGCGCCTGCGCTCAACTTCAGGCGAACTCACGACTCTCTGCACGTTATGCGGGACACCTTTACGCTGCTAAAAAGCAGTTTGAGCTCTATTGTGTTAATAGGTAGTGCCAGTGGGTTACTTTATGGGATTGTATTCGGCTTTGTTACTGTCAGCCCATTGCTGATTATCAATGAGCACGGCTACAGTAAAGGTGCTTTTTCGTTATTTTCACTGCTCGCTACTGTGTGCTTTGTGCTGGGCAGCGTTGTTAACATTAAATTATCGCGCCTTTGTGCGCTGCGTAAATTTACACTGTCCGGATGGGGGATACTGGGATTGTCGTGTATCACCCTGTTGTGGATTACGGTAATGGGTGCTGACAAACTCTGGCTCATTTTGAGTTTCAGTTATTTAGCTTTCTTTCTGGCCGGTATTGCCATGCCCTGCAGCGTACTCCTGATGCTGGATTTTTCTGCTACCTCGGCGGGTCTGTTGGCCGCCTTAACCGGCTTTTTCCACCTTACCGGCGCCTCGGCCGGCGCCTACCTGGTGGCGATGATAAACCAGCCACCCGCTCACGCCTTTATACTGACAACCACAACCTTGAGCCTTTGCAGTGTGATTGCCTGCGCTTTTATCAGAATTCAGCAGTCAGACTAATGCCCCCCGTTACCGGAGCTAACTATCATGTCCGAAAGTAATCGGAGCCTGTTTATAAAAGACATTTAATAATTCATTAAAGGCTTTTATCTCTGCCACCGCCAGATAGCGGGAAGGCATCGATAGTGTGGTACTTACATGCAAGGTATCCTGCTCATCACCCGGTTCAAACCGGTAAGAGCGGGTGAGCCTTCCATAGTGATGTTCGAGGTTCAGATCCGGCGGAAAGCGATTGAGTGCCCATTCATGCGGTACCTGAATTTTATATTCTGACTCAACCAGAAAGCCGGGATAAAACTGACCATAAACTTCGTTATTCAGCCAGGATGATGAGAGCTCTGAGCGTAACCATGAGTCATTTTCGGCCAGCGATATCCCCTGCTGAGGATTAAAGTAAGGCTCGTATGTGGTTTCAGAGTGAGTGGTAAGATAGCTCGACATTGTATCGACGCCGGAGATTTCAAATACCGGTTCAGCATCTTCATTGGCCACATCATGATAAACGTCTACCATATATTCCAGGCGTTTTTGCTGCGACAGGCCAGCCATATTCTGGCGCATTAACGATGCATACTCATTCAGGAAAGTGAGAGTAACGCGCTCTTGCTGGCCTCCCTTTGGCGTAATGGTAATATCTGACTTCGCTTTCAAATGCCAGCGAAACTGCGGACGAGGGATCGTGGTTAACGACTCATCGTTGGATAGATTCAGTGCAACCCGCCCCTGGATCCAGTCTGACGTGCTCTGCCACTGCGTATAGGGATCGGTGGGATCAAGGCAATATTGCTGGCCGGCAAAACTAAAGCAAACCACTACGTGATCAAATAAGCCGACGGCCGCCGCGCCAGCCATGTCCTCGCGCTCTCGCTTGGTTGCCACCAACACGGGCTCAGCATCAATGTCAATGGCGCGAAGCATGGCTATCAGCACGGCTGATTTGTCTTTACAGTCACCGAAGCGGTTATCGATGGTTTCGTCTACGTTATGCGGCACTATATCGTAGCCAGCTTCAGAGCGAGAAACATAACGAATATCGCGGGCAACAAACTCGAAAATACGCTGGATCAGCGCCTGCTTGCCATCAGCACTCTCAGCCAACGCCTCAACCAGCGGCTGTACGCCCTGATTATTTTCAATAGCATTTACAAAGCCGGGGCGCACCTGGGCTTTAACCGCTTGCCAGTCTGGCTCTGTAGAAAGGGTGATCTGGCCCAACTGATCGCCCCAGTTCACCATGCTGTCAGACTCCGCCGCCACAAGATCATCTGCCTGACAGAACACCCGCGCAGGCTGCAGCTCACAGCTGACAAGCTCACTGGTATTATCAAAATACAGTCGGGCGCTGTCGTCCCACTGCGCCTCGAAACTGTAATTGAGCATATCAGCAGTTTGCTGAGGGTAAGAACGAATACTCCAGAAAGGTCGCTCTGGTGTGAGAGTTTCCTCGATTTTGTATGCAATCAGTGTGACCCCGCCCACTTCCACCGCCGGAAAAGACACAATCATTTTTTCGGTTTCCGTGAAGGTATTGTAGGTATCTTCTGCAATCACTTTCTGGTGAGATTCATTGACATAATTCACCTTACCAGCCGGCGAAATACTCGCTGCTGTCAGCACCGTGAGCTGTTCATTTAACTGATTAAAGTAGATGCTTTCATATGCATTGTTCTGCACGGATGCCGTGGTGGGATAGAACCAGATTTTATGACCGTAAACGGTAACCTTGTTGTCTTTCACCTCAACTTTGTAGGTACGCTCCAGGCCGGTTAATGCACTGTGAGCTTCGGGTTCCAGCTCACTGGCAAGCTGTTTGGCCCGCGCAATCAAAGAATCCCCCTGTAGAAATTCCGCCGATACTGGCAGCGTTAACAACAAACTGAGTAATAGGAATAATTTACTTCTCATCTGCGATCAGCCCTTTTACATCCTTGATAAATTGCGGCTTATATTGCGTATATTTACGCGGGGCCACCCACATGTATCCCACCAGCTCAACCAGGCCTTTTTCCCGTTCGATGAGGTGTGAGATATAGAGTTGTTTATCACCAGCCTCGGTATTTTCACAGCTCACTACCGAACGCAGGAGATCGGTTCCTTCTTGCAGTGAACGTGCGGCAGTACATTGTGCACCGGGCAACACTTCAAGGTAAGTCGCATAGCGATTTTGCGCAATTTCATTGAAGTCGTCATGTTCGGTATAGGTAAATACGGCGTACCACATGTTATTTAATGACGCTGGCCCTCGAAGTTCATATTCAGCCGTACCATCGGTAACAGTGCCAACCGGTACATTTTCCCAGCCTTCCTGATTCACCGTAAAACGCACGCCAGCCTCGGCCACCACTATTTCAGTGCCAGGATCAATACGGGTAGTGTCTGCATTCACCAGTTTCAACTGCCCCAGCGCCCAGAATAATCCGACCCACAGGGCTAAAAATAGCAAACCGACCACCCACTCCAGGGCGTTAAAGCCGGCAAACCGGTGCATCATGGGCTCGCTTTCAAATGCTCGTCTGATGCGATTTAAACGACCATGCAGCAGCAAAAACAGCACAAACGCCACAGCCCACAGGACAAATTGAAGCATTTGATTTTCAATAATTTCACCGACTACATAAGCACCAATATAAGCACTGCTGAATAATCCGTTGAAGGCAAAATTCTGGCCTTTGGTCCAGCCCGGCAGAGCACGCTCTTTTTCAATATCACTGAAGGTACTGAGCAAAATGTGTAAGGCAAAAGGTAACGGCAAGCAAATTACCGGCACAAAAAACCACAGGATGGGCGTAAACGAGCGACCCGTAATACGTTTACAGTCGCGGGCAGCCAGGGCAAACCAGACAAACAGGTAACAGCCCATGGTAATAAATGTTAGTAAACCTTCAAGCCACACCGAGCGAAACGGGGCGACTTTCTGATGAGAAAGGGGGGAGTCTGTCACATCCTTGTCCTCTACTGCATGGGTAGTCCTCTACCCGATTAAAAAGGCGGCGCTACTTTTAGCAATGGTTATTATTATTTACAGCAATACATTGTAAACACCAGACTTACCGCACCGAGCTGATTTTATTAGACAAATACTAAACCTGTAGCGGTCGAATACTGGCTGATCGTTTAGCAATCAGTTTACTCAAGGAGTGGGAAACCCGCAATCAAAAGCTATTGAGGGGTAAAAGTAAAACAGAGAAACTGTTTGAACAGAGGTTTTAAACAGACGGCATTTTATTTCACTTTCAGCCAGGTAAGATCTTCTGCCAACAGCAATGAAAACAGAAGATCCAGGCTCATATTATTATTGCTCTAAAAACTCATCGCTTAAGTAAAGTTCGTCGTTACTGTTGATACCTACTTTGCGGTTCAGTACCGTTTGTGCAATCTCCTGCGCTTCTTTCAGAGAGTGCATCTTGTAAGTGCCACACTGGTATTCATTCAGTTCCGGAATATCGGATTCGGTTTGTACATTCAGTACATCATTCATGGCTGCCAGCCAGGCTTTGGCTACGCGCTCTTCGTCTGGTGTACCAATCAGGCTCATGTAAAAACCGGTACGGCAGCCCATTGGAGAAATATCGATGATTTCAACGTCATCCGCATTCAGATGCTCACGCATAAAGCCGGCAAACAGGTGCTCAAGGGTATGAATGCCTTTTTCAGACAACGCTTCCTGGTTAGGTACCGTAAAGCGCAGATCGTAAACAGTGATAGGATCGCCTTTGGGCGTCGTCATTTTTTTCGCAATGCGAACAGCCGGGGCTTGCATGCGGGTGTGATCAACACGGAAGCTGTCGAGTAATGGCATGATTAAATTCCTTGATTGATATCGGTAATGCGACCCTTACTACGCGCAAAACCGTGAATAAGTTTAACGCTGGCTATTGTACATCAACTATTGGGGATAAACATACCGTAGCATCGTCGATGGGTGTACCCTGTTACTAAACTGGCAATTGTTAAAAGGAATGTTATGAAAAACCTGATAATCGCACTAACCGGCGTTTTGCTGCTAACCGCCTGCGACCGCAATGAAGTGGGTGATGTCTCTTTAGGACTGTTTACCACCAAGGACATTAAAATAGACATGTTCACCGACCCGCTGATCCCGGGGGTGACCTGCCATGTAGCCAGCATTGAGGCAGACCTGAGCCTTGCCGATCCTTCCGACAGCTCGATTGCCTGCCGTCAGACCGGCGAAATTACAGCCGCCATGATCGCTGCTATCGATAAATCCAAATCCGGTGATGTCGTGTTCAAAAAATCGAAAAGCGTACTGTTTAAAAATATGAAAATTCGCCGCATTTTCGATGCCCAGAACCAAACACTAATGTACCTGGCCTATTCCACCAAGGAGACCTCGGGCAGTTTTAAACACAGTTTATCGACCGTGCCGTTGTGGGGCACAAACGCCTATCAGACTACGCCGACGCCAGCTAACTAAAACGCTTGGGGCACCAGCCCCTTTTTAATCAGGGCGTTGTATTTTTAAGTGAAATAGCGTCCTCATTAATAACGCGAACTTCGCGCTGCGGGAATGGGATCTCGATATCGTGTGCTCGCAGAGTTTCAAACACTATCAGCAGCAGGTCGCCGCCAACCCGATTTTTACCGTCATCCACGCCTTCCATCCAGAATTCTACAAACATATTCACGCCGGAGTCACCAAAGCTGTCGATTTCACAATCAGGGCGTTCCTCAAAGGGAATATCCGGGCCGCTTATTACCTGAGGGTGTTCGCTTACGGCCTCTTTGATAATTTCGACCATGGCGCGAATATCGGTTTTGTAGGCCACCGAAAAGTCGATGCGGTACCGCTGTTTAGGATCTTTATGCGTCCAGTTAATTAGTAACGAACTGATAAACTTTTCGTTAGGCACGAGAATGTCTTTACCGTCATAGGTTTCGAGCACCGCGTAGCGCATTTTAAATTCGCGCACGAACCCCTTGCTACCATCATCAAGCTCAACAAAATCGCCAACGGTCAAAGAGCGATCCAGCAAAATAATAATGCCTGATATAAAGTTAGAGGCGATGGATTGCAATCCCAGACCAAGCCCTACTCCTAATGCGCCACCAAACACGGCAAGGGCAGTAAGGTTAATGCCCATAATGTTCAGCAGTAACAGAAAGATAACGCAGAACAGCACGACTTCGAAGAGCTTGGAAAAAACCTCTTTGGTAGTAACATCAAGTTTGTCATGATTGCGGATAATGTCTTTACCCACCACGCTGGATGCCCGGCCAAGCCAGAACAGTAACACCCCGAAAATCGTCACTCTGGCGATGCCGTAGGCAGACACGCTGACGTTACCAATATTTATTGAGATTGACTCTAAGGCGGCAATGACAGACGGCAGCACATCAATCATATGCAAAAAGACAATGGGTAACCCCACCCAACGCAGGAAATTAGCGATAACCTTGCTCTCAACGAATGCACGAATGAATGAGTTGAGGAAAATCATAATCGCCAGCACTACCGCGACTTCGAGCAGCCAGGCATCCAGCTGATACTGCTTGCCCAGAATGGAGGTAAGCTTTAGCAGGGTTATAGTAATAACCGGGAACAGCGTACCGCCCAGGCGATACATTTTGAGTCTGAGAATATGTGCGCCGTCAGTTGGCACTTCCCGTGTCCAGCTGAATTGCCGGCGCAAATTGGAGGATATCAGCCAGGCAACGGCATAAATCGACACTATGACGATGGCCTGGTACAAAAACGTCGGACTTAAAACAGCTTCCTGCGCACCCAACAGTGCTTCTTTCAGCTCGGCGATAAAGGCTTCCATAATTTAACCTTGCAGAGGATAGGCTCCGGGCAAGTTTTATCGTTAATCACACCGCGGGTAAAGAAATATATTCGGAAATGGTATAAATAACTCTCTATGAGCATCCTTGTGGTGTGGGTTAGTAAACTAACCTGACACCACAAGTTGCCAGCCAGGATAAAATTAGCTCATCGGGGTTTTACATTCTTTAATTCATATTGTTGGATCAGGCTGTTCAGGCGCACAAATGAAGCGGGTTGCGAAAAGCGCATCCGCTCAAGCTTACGTTGAGCAACAGTTGTGTTACCTTGCTTTAACAGCGCTTCTACGTAGTTAAGTTTGATATGCTCGGCTACCTGAGGTCGCTCGATTAGGGTTTCATAAAGCCTTATGGCCTCATCGGGCTCCCCTTGCCTGGCTAAAATTTCAGCGTAGGTATCTACCACACCTTCATTCATCGGGACTAATTTGTACGCCTTTTCAATTAACCCTTTCGCTTCATCGAGTTCGTCCTGGTTCATTTTCAGGTACGCAAGGTTATTCAGTGCCACGTAATTATAAGGATCTTCTGCGATGGCTTCTGTATAGCTGGCGACCGCCTCATCCGGGGCTAACACCATCTGAAATTCTGCCATCAGCATGAGCGAACGAATATCCTTTTCGGGCGAAGCATTATGTTGCTGTAACAATTTAAGTGCCTGCTCGCGCTTATCCTGCGCCGCGTAAATGCGGGTGAGCAAAGCAAGGTTTCCAAAGTTGCTATTCGCCTTATAAGCAACCAGCGCATCATCAAGGGCTGCTGCCGGGCGCCTTTCCAGCAAACTGATATGGGCGCTTATTCCTCTTACTTCTGGTTCACTGTGTAGTCGCTTGTCAATTTTCTGCCAGGCCGCTTTGGCTTCCTCCAGGTTGCCCAGCTTGGCATTAAACAATGCCTGCAGAATGCGAATTTCCTGATTATCTTCCAATTGCAAAAAGCGATTTGCCTCGGCCAATGCCGCTGGAAAATTTCCGCGAATGTTATTCACAGCAATCACCCCAATAGCAGCATTTTCCTGATTAGGAAAAAAACCAGCCCACTGCTTGAAGTGCTCTTGGGCTGCAGCAACCTGATTGGTTTTAACCAACACGTTTCCTTTTAATTGCCACAATGTCTGAGGGCTGTCAGCAGAGAGTGAAATGCCTTCGATGAGCTTAAGCGCCTGCTCCTCTTGGTCAAGCTCAAGGGCCTTTTGAGCCGCCAGCATTCTAAGCGGTGGATTATTCAGGTCCGACTCGAGGGATTTAATAAGCACAGATAAGTCCTGTTCAGCTTGCGCGCTGTCCTGCGTGAGTAGAAATTGCCACGCTTTAAATGCACTCGGGCTGTCTGCCACAATTTTTCGGGCCAGAGTTAACGCGCTATCCATCTGTCCTTGTTGTTCAAGCAGCCTCATTTTTAAAACCTGTGCCGGTGCTGCATGCGGTTGTTTACTAAGCGCCTTTTCAAGCGGCAACTCTGCTCCGGCTATATCACCCTGCGCCAGTGCCGCTTCAGCCTCAATCACAAAACTACTGTACGCTGTGTCTTCATCGCTACTTAACTCTCTGGCAATGGCTATTGCCTGGTCGTACTTGCCATGGTTAATAAGCGCCATGGCAATCATCTGCTTAGCCTCGGCAGGGACTTCCTGATCCCCCACAAACTCGTCTACGCCGATCAGGCCGTCAATGTCGTTTACTGATAGTCGTAACAAGTTCAATTGCACTAATTGTTCAGCGCTTTGAGACACACTTTCCATTTGATCAATTATTTCGCTAGCGGCCGCCTCGTCGTCCGCTTTGAGCATTTCCAGTGCTGCTTTGGACAACAAGGGAACATCCGTTGATGTAACATTTTCGAGGCGCTCAATAACCGACTTTACCTGTGCGCTGGTACTTGAATTTACCTGACTGGCAGCAAGCAATCGCAATACACTGTGGTCGTCGGGAAGCAGGCTGGCTACCGTGGATAAATGCTCTACGGCTTTATCGTAATTCTCGGTTTTATATGCGGCAAAACCGGCAACCACTCTTAATGTGGGATCCAATCGCCCGGTATTGATGGCGATCTCAGCATAGTTTAGTGCCGCCGCATAATCATTGTCGACCGCTCGCGCTATGCTTTTGAGCTGATTCAAATACGGGCTTTTACTGTTGACTGTCAATAACTCATCCACAAGCGGTTCGGCCTGCTTTGCATCCCGCTGCTGTATTAGCAAACTGGCAAGAATAAACTTCACCCGCAGGTCGTTAGGTTCAACACGCAGATAATCTTTGAACGATTCAACGGCTTTCGCGCCTTGCCCGGTAGACGAATACAACCTTCCCAATATTAACAAGGCATCACTATTTAGCGGCGAACGGTCCCTGGCTTTTTCCGCTTTGCCAACAGCTTCTTCATACTGTTGGGCAGCCAGCAACGGTATGAGCTGAATTAACTCGTGATATACGCTGTTAACATTCAGTGCTGTTAAATTTTCTGACAGCAGTACGGCCTGCTTATTTTCTTCGAGTGTCAGCATTGCCAAAGCTTTTCGGTAACCGACCATCACTTTATCAACATTTGACAAGCCACTGCTTTCCAACGGCAGTTCAGACATCGCTAAATCGGCGCGAGTTTGCTGAAATGCCTTGGACAGCAGAGGAAGCACTTCGGCCTTTGCGTAACCGTAATCAAGCGCTCGGGAGAGTTCTTTTTCGGCTGATTCGTAGTCCTGCTCTAACAGATAAATTTTGCCCAGTTCAAATCGCGGCTGGGCAGCTTGAGGAGCCAGTTGAATGGCATTTTTTAAAGCAATAATAGCGGCTTTGTTATCGCCTTGTTCAAAGTGTTGCCGAGCCTCATTAATGTGATCATCGAAGTTTTTCTGGCTACAGCCTGAAACAATAAGCAGCGCCACTGAAAGTGCGGCAATTCGGGTTAATGTAGATTTGTTCATGTCGTTTCAAAAATTACTGAGTGTTTTTATTATATCCAGTCTTCAGCATACCACCCTAATGTCAGTTTTTTTAACAGATTTGTTTTACTGTTTGATTCAGGCAGTCCCAAAACTCAAACTTTATTATTTATTTTCAATATCTTAAAATAAAAAACCAGTAAAGGATCGATAATTGCATCACAGCGTTTCGAAGAACAACCATTCGGAAAAGCAAAATGAAAATAAAAAACAAAGTGTTAAAAACAGGGACACTACTTTGTGGTCTGTTAACGGCAGGTCTGGTTCAGGCATCCCCCGTCACCCTAGAGGGTTATTCGGTAAGCCCTACTATTTCTGCAGGTGACTCTAACCTGTATGGCAATGGCGGTGCACCTTTTACGTCGGCAGGTGAATTTACCGGCGTGGTAAGTATCGAAATCTTCCGCGACGGTGGTTACTACATTTGTACCGGTAGCGCCATTTCGCCACGACACATTATTACTGCTGCTCACTGTATTGAGCGTGATGACGGTTCGATTATGGACTTGTCAGCAGGCACAGTAAGCGCGGTTTTCTCTGACGGCGGCGATTTTGTTGATTACATCCCTAGCTCCAGCGTAGTGGCTCACCCTGATTATCTGGGTTTCGGCGTTTGCGCAGCAACTGAAGGTGCTGGTTTCTCTGGCGGCTGTCTTAACGACGATATCGCCATCTTAACCCTGGAAGAAGACATTCCAGCCGGCGTTGAAATTTATGATTTCTACACGGGTGATATCGACAACGGCGAACTTTTCACTATGGTCGGTCATGGTACTACGGGTAACGGCCTGGACGGTTATACTTCTGGCAGTTCCAGCTGGTTAGAAAAACGCTATGGTTTCAATATTCCTGAGTTTTTTGACTGTGACGATGGCAGTGTTGCCGCTCCGGATCGCTCAGGTGGTTACTCTTCTTCTGCCGCTTGTCCGGTAGAGTTCGGCTCAGAAGCAGAGGTATGGTATGCCGACTTTGACGGTGTTGCCGATGGTACTGACTGGGATTATTTCTGTATCGTATTTGGTGTATGTGGCGACTCTTTCGGCAGCGATACAACCAGCGGCTTGTTTGAAGCAAACATTGGTGGTGGTGACTCAGGTGGTCCTTCATTTGTTTACGACTCTACAAACGATAAGTTCCTGCTAGCGGGTAACAACACCTTTGGTATTAACACCTCTCCGGTTGCTAACGGCGGTTATGGTCACATCTTTGGTGGCAACCTTTACGCGCCTTACCTTGATTGGATTAACAGCATCACTAACGCAAGCGCTCCTGCTACGCTGGCAATTTTGCTAAGTGGTCTGGGCATCATGGTAGTACGTCGCAGAAAAGCCAAATAAACATATTTACTTATGTTAATGAAGGGAGTTCAGTAGTTACTGAACTCCCTTTTTTATTTTCAGCCCCTGACCTCCCCAATCAAGTGATTGTTATTACTTATTGTTAGGTTCAGCTTTAACCAGCGGTTAGCGCATAAAGTTTTTTAGCTTGCTGTCAGGCTCGACGCACGCAACCAACTAATGTTGGCACATTAATGTAGTGGGAATGGGATTATTGGGCTTCTCAGTCTTCTGGCAAACATTGGCTTGCCAACGAGCCCATAGCTATAGAGCATTTGACAACAGGCCGTGCCACTTCGCAAACCAGTCAGAGTTGCGTCTGCCACCTTGAATCGCCAAACACTGGCATCGCCGTATTACCAACTAACCGACGTTTACGCCAGTCTTAACGCTCAGTCAGACTGAGACAGCCCGTCAATATTCTGTTTAATGGCTTTTTCAATGGTGTGCGCTTGTAACCTTACCGGCCAATTTCCCGTTGTCGACGTGGTGGCCTGGCCAAGTAAAACCTTTAGCACTTCATCGCCTAATGCAGGCCGGTAGTGCGCCGGTTCCCAATACCAGGTCATCAGTTGTTTATCCTGAGCATAATTAAGTGGCTCAAGAGTCTGCTGGCTGGGCAGGCTAAAGTCATAGACCGGGTATTCAGGATACTTATCTGCTATCCGGGCCAGGTCCCGCTTCCATTTCAGATAGCTTCCCCAATGGCCGCTTCGGTAAATCACCTGCCAGTAAGATTGATGGTAGGGGTTGATAAAAAAGTAAATGTTGACCGAAGGATGGGCCTTTCGCATTTCATCCAGAAACGTTGTCAATAAATCCGTAGAATACACCGTTCCATTCGCTTCGTAGGTCAAATGTTGGCGGCCAAAGCGCATGTATAGCCCATCAAACTGATGCTTATAAAAGCGCTTTTTCCCTTCAGCTTTAATGGCATCCAGATAATACCCACCAGTATTGCTGCCTAATCGGGTAATGTTATTGTAAGTGCCCCCTTGCTGGGCGACTGTTCTCACTGAATCGAACAGGGTATCGAGTGAGAACACGGCAGGATAAATGCGCTTGATCCTGGCAATAGTGCTTTCAGGCGGTTGAGTAATTGTGTTGAGTAATTCCTCTTGAGGCCACGGTCCTGGGCTTTGCGAGTAATTATGCAAAAAATACCGGTAGTCCAATGCAATAATCATTGTTGTGAGATTGTGATTGTGACGGGCCTGACTCAATGCATGGCGTAATGTTTCTGTAAGGCCTGCTCCGGGTAGCGATAAGTTATACGCTTTACGCCCTTCCAGCACTTTTGATTCTGCTGCTATGCCGAGCTGAACCCTCGAATTACCAATTAGCACGGTGTCCGGTTGCAGAGCCAGAGCCCGGTAAGGCGTCACCTCTCTCACCCTTTCATCGGCCTGGGTTTTCTGTTGATTAAATCCCTCCAGCGCAGGGCTCCAATAAAAGCCATAGGGATCAACCAGAAAGTTGAATCCACCTACCAGGGCGAAGACAAGAACAATACATAGGGCTAAACGCGTTAGATAATTCATAGGCTAAAACTGAAAATACAGGAATTCACTCACCTGAGACAATGTGAGCACCCCGGCTACAAAAAGTATCGCTGAAATCAGTGCCCAGCGCGTATTCGCTTTCCAACCAATGCCGCTGACCAGGTTAATCCCGGGCCAGAAGGTATCACGTCGGTCATAGGATAGCTTGCTCAAGGAGCCTGCCACCCGACTGAAAATATCCTGTGTATTAGGCATCGTCAGCACCACCACCAATAACAGGATATTCCACACCCACACTTGTACAAAAGCGCTGCTGCCAGCTGAAGACTCCGTCATTCCAAGTTGCGATAGGAATCCCGTCACCGTATCACCTAACCGGGTCCAGATCCCCTGAGGAATAGAGACGCCGTAGCTGCCGAACATCCCTTTTAACATCGTAATAGCGCCGTCAAAGGTAACCGCTCGAAAAAAGACCCATCCCACTACAACACCAACAAAGGTAACCCCCCAACCTATCATCAGCGCCCAGGCATTCTGCAACGCATGCAGGGCAGGAAACAGATAGCGCCAGGCGTGGAAAATAATCAGATAAGAGCCATGAAGAGCGCCCCAGATTAGGAAATTCCAACCCGCACCATGCCAGATACCACCAATGACCATGGTTAAAAACAGGTTACGGTAGCGGTTGAAATTGCCCGCTCTATTCCCGCCCAGCGCGATGTAAAGGTAGTCCCGGAGAAACCGCGAAAGCGTCATGTGCCAGCGGCGCCAAAACTCCGAAATGTTGACTGATTTATAAGGCGAATAGAAATTTAACGGCAATATGATGCCAAACATTCTGGCCAGTCCTATGGCCATATCGGAGTACCCGGAGAAATCAAAGTAGAGCTGAAAGGTATAGGCAAGTGCGCCGGCCCATGCAGCAAAAAAATCCAGCGTGACGCCGTTATCGACATTCGCAAAAGCAACGTTGGCATAACCTGCCACACCATCGGCAAGTACCGCTTTTTTAAATAACCCCATGGCAAAGATCGATAATCCCAGGCCCAGATTTCGGGCGGTAATAGACGCATGACCATTGGCAAACTGAGGCAGCATTTCTTTATGGTGAACGATAGGACCCGCTATTAGCTGCGGGAAAAACGTCACAAATAACGCATAGTCCAATGGGTGCTTCTCTACGGTTTCACCGCGATACGAGTCCACCAGGTAAGCAATTTGCTGAAAGGTAAAAAACGAAATGGCCAGTGGCAATACCACATTGGGCAGCGGTAATGGGGAATCCAGCAATAAGTTGACATTCTCCAGCACAAAATCGGTATATTTAAAATAACCCAGCGATAATAAATTAAGGAAAACGCCGATATACAAGGTTATTTTTTCCCGCTTTTTACTGAGGCGTTTACCTAACTGATAATTCAGTACCATGGATACCAGAATGATCGCCAGATAGGCGGGGTTCCACCAGCCGTAGAAAAACAATGAGGCAAGCACCAGCACACAAACCACGGCTTGAAACGAGGCGTAGCGCCCGAACAACCACACCAGTAATATGGTCAGCGGCAAAAACGCAAAAATAAATTCGTAGGAGTTAAACAGCATGCAATATCGCTTTTATATTCTGTTTTTATAGGGTTACTGTTTTGTTACGACATTACCCCAACTGGAAACGGAGTTGAAGCCTTAATTGCATACTTTGCCTACACTCTCCCTTTTTAAGCGATTGGCTTGTTCACCAATGGTTTACTCGCACCGCTAAGGACGTACTTTAACCCTGTTTTCTTTACCATCACTTCAAACAGGACAAAGGCGATAGCCAGGGTAATAACCGTAATACTGATTAACTTAATTAACCAGTGCAGCTCAATTTCAGCAAAGGCTACCTGCAACCACACAACCAATGGTAAATGAATCAGATACAGCCAGTAGGCCCGTACCGACAGATAACGAATGGTCGCACTCGGCTGGCTGAATAACTGCTTACAAGCGCTCATTAATGCTGCAACCAACAGCCACATCATGCTGGCATAACACACTACAAACCCGGCTTTAAAGTATAGGTAGAACTCATGTCCGGGATACATCTCGAAAGCAGACAGATAAATCGCTCCCGTTACGCAAATTCCCAGCCAGGCAAGCCGAAACCAGCTAAAGAGCATGAAGTCTGCCAGTAAAGACTGGTGTTGGAATAAGCCCCACCCGATCAGAAAAAAGCCACCATAAATAAGCAATAAGGGGATATGAGGCCACAGCGATTTATCGGGTGTATCTAATCCCCAGTGCTCCATCCACCACAGACAGCAAGCCACCAACACACATCGCAGTACCAGCCCCAAACGGCTACCACAAAGCCAGGCCAGAAACCGCCTGCCCGCAACGGCCAAAAATTGTGAAATCGCGGGCGCTCGATCCAGCAGAGTTATCACCAGCACAGCGATGGCGGTAAACAGTATCAGGTAATAAAGAAACCATAAATGAGTGCCGGTAAACATACCGGCGGGCAATTCTGACAGGCTTTTCAGGCCCTGCCACAAGCTTTCTGGTATATCGGCTTCACCACGCATACTCGCACCGCCCATTACCCAGCCCGAGACTAATAACGGCCGGAGCAGAAA